>JASHQW010000228.1 GCA_030038875.1 Gammaproteobacteria bacterium
GCCGGCAAGCCGCACCGCAAGAAGGTGACCTTCGCCTGGAACGCCGAGGACCTGCTCAAGGTCCTCGCCTCGCTGTTCGTGCCGGGCGAGGTGGCCGGCAAGTACTGGGACTTCCCCAACTGCAACTACGCCTCTTCGTCCTTCGACCGGATCGTGCGCGGCGGCCGCACCGTGGGCCTGTCGATGTTCGGCGGCTACAGCTACAACGAGCGCACGGCGCTGTCGCTCGGCATCGTCGACCCGGACATCCAGATCGGCGACGAGCTGACCCTCGTCTGGGGCGAGGAGAACGGTGGAACCCGCAAGACGACCGTCGAGCCGCACCGCCAGTTCGAGATTCGTGTGACGGTTGCCCCGACGCCGTACGCCCGTGCTGCGCGCGAGAGCTACCACGAGGGCTGGCGTACCCGCCAGACCTGAGCTCAGCAGTCGCCTGGCCGTGTCAGAGGCGGTAATCCTGTTGGCGCGCGGCGTACGCGATGAAGAAATCGAGCGCCGCGGCGTCGGCTACGCCGCTGCGGTTGGCGGCTTTCTCGGCCGGGACACCCATCAGGATGCGCCTGACGGGTACCTCCATCTTCTTGCCGGTGAGCGTGTGGGGGATGCCCGGGGCCTGGTAGATCCGGTCCGGCACATGGCGCGGCGTGTACTCGCAGCGGAGCGTGTCGCGGATCTTTGCCTCGAGGCGGGCATCGAGCTCGACGCCCGGAGCGAGCTTGACGAACAGCGGCATGAAGAAGCCGCCGCCCGGCAGATCGAGGTTGACGATGAGCGAGTCCTGCACCTCGGGGATGAGGGCGAGGGTGCGATAGATCTCCGCGGTGCCGATGCGGATGCCGTAGCGGTTGAGCGTGGCGTCCGAGCGCCCGAGCACGTAGCAGCGCCCCTGGGCATCGATCTTGAAGAAGTCGCCGTGGCGCCAGACACCCGGAAACTCCTGGAAGTAGGTCTCGAGGTAGCGCCGGTCACCCGGGTCGTTCCAGAAGCGCAGCGGCATCGACGGCATGGGCTCGGTGAGCACGAGCTCGCCCACCTCGTCGATGACGCTCTCGCCGCGTGCGTTGAAGGCCTTGGCGGAGACCCCGAGCTGCGGCGCCTGGATCTCGCCCGCACGCACCGGAAGAGTCGGCACGCCACCGACGAATCCGGTGCAGCAGTCGGTGCCGCCGCTGCCGTTGGCGACCCACAGGTCCTGCCGCACGTTGCGGTAGAACCAGGCCATGCTGTCCGGCGTCGCCGGCGAGCCGGCGAGATTGATGGTCCGCAGTGCGCGCAGCTCATAGCGCTCACGCGGCACGATGCCCGAGCGGCGCAGCTGATCGACGTAGGTGGGGCTCGCGCCGAAGGAGGCGACACCGGCCTCATCCGCCATCTTCCACAGGGCATCGGGCGTCGGGTACGCCGGGTGCCCGTCGTAGAGGACCGGCACCGCGCCCGTGAGCGGCGTGCTGGTGATGAAGTTCCAGAGCATCCAGCCGCTCGTGGTGTAGAAGAACAGCCGGTCGTCGGGATGCAGGTCGAAGTGGAACGTGGCGTTCTTCAGATTCTCGAGCAGGATGCCGCCGTGCCCGTGGACGATCGCCTTCGGCAGCCCCGTCGTGCCGGAGGAGAAGAGCGTCCACAGCGGATGATCGAAAGGCACCTGGGTGTATTCGAACTGCGCCGCGGAGACCGCGGGCCGCTCGAAGCACGTACGCCAGTGCCGTGCGGAAGGGAGCGGCGGCGTGCTGTCGGCCGGATCGAGGTACGGAAGGTAGACGAGGTGCTCGAGCGTCGTCAGGCTCGTGGCGATGTGGCGCAGTTCGCTGCGGCGGTCGAAGGCCTTGCCGCCGTAGCGGTAGCCGTCGACGCTGAAGAGGAGCTTCGGCGAGAGCTGCGCCAGACGGTCGAGCGTGCCGCGCTCGCCGAAGTCGGGCGAGCAGCCCGCCCAGATCGCGCCGATGGCGGTGGTGGCCAGCATTGCGATCATGGTCTCGGGGATGTTGGGCATCCAGGCGACCACACGGTCCCCGGGCTCGATGCCGAGCGCGCGCAGCTCGGTGGCGAGCGTGCGCACCTGGTTGCCGAGCACCTCCCACGGGAGCGCGCTGAGCTTGCGTGTCTCGCTCGCGTGCAGCAATACGTCCCCTCCGGCCCGTTCACCGCGCAGGACGTGCTGTGCGTAGTTGAGTCGCGCGCCCGGGAACCATTCGGCGCCCGGCATGCTGCGCCGCCCGAGAACGCGCGTATGCGGCGCGGACGACTCGATGCGAAAGTAATCCCACAGCGCCTGCCAGAAGCCCTCGAGATCCCCGACCGACCAGCGCCAGAGCGCGCCGTAGTCGGCAAAGCGCCGGCCGCGTTCGCGGGCGAGCCATGCGGCAAATGCCGTCACGTTGGCGTGGCGGATGCGCTCCGCCGACGGGGTCCACAGGAGCTCACCTGGTTGCATGAGTCAACTCGATTCCCGGCACAGCGAGATTGTAAGCACGAAAGGCGCCGGCGCGCGGGTCGCGCGCGGCGCGACCCTCGCTATCACAGCAGCGCTCCTCGCTCATCCGTCGATCCCGGCGTACGCTTCACCGACCACTCACACGCCTCGGTTCCGCCCTGCGACGGCAGGGCGGCGGGGCGGGAGAACCGTTGACCTATGAATACGCAAACCCAGGCCTTTCCGGCTCCGAGCTCGCTCAAGGTGCTGCCGGGTACGGAAGCGGCGCAGGCCGCCTATCCCTATTATATGCAGTTCACCGCCGCGGACGATCAGCGGTTCTGGTTCTACAACTCGATGCACTTCCCGGAACCGATGTCGGCGTTCGACATGGTGACCGCCGAGGCGGCGTACTGCGCCCTCGGCTCCTCCACTACGCGAGTGCACTGCATACCGACCACGCTCGGGATCGACTACCGCATCCTCAACGGGCGCGTCTACATCGGCGGCAACGCCGTGACGGATCCCGCCGAAATCGCCCGTCGCACGCACGAGTTCCAGCAGCGCGCTTTCTACTACTACGGGAACTGGGAGCGTCTCTATGCGCAGTGGCGCGAGAAGATGCTGACGCTGATCAATGAAGCGCAGGCGCTCCCGAAGCTCGAGCTGCCGGAGCTCGAGCCGCTCGCCAACGTGCACGCCGGACGCGGCATCGCCGCGAACCATCAGCTCCTCGAGATCTACCAGAAGACGCTCGAGGGCTATTTCCGGATGTGGCACCACCACTTCGAGTTTCTGCTGCTCGGCTACGGGGCCTACATGACTTTCTTCGCCTTCTGCAAGAAGGCCTTCCCCGAGATCAGCGACCAGACCATCGCGCGCATGGTGGCCGGCATCGAGGCGGAGATCTTCCGTCCCGACGAGGAGGTGCGACGCCTCGCCCGGCGCGCGGTCGAGCTCGGCGTCGACGACGAGTTCAGGGAAGGGCGCACGGCGCAGGCGGTCCTGACGGCGCTCGAGTCGCGCGGCACCGCCGGACGGGACTGGCTCGGCGAGCTCGCAGTCTCGCGTGACCCCTGGTTCAACATCAATGTCGGCGACGGCTTCTACCACTACCACCGCTCGTGGAACGATGACCTGTCCATGCCGTTCGCAGGGCTTCCCGGTTACATCGCCCGCGTCAGGGCGGGCGAGTCGCTCGAGCGGCCCATCGAGGCGCTCAAGCAGCAGCGCCGCCAGCTGATCGAAGACTACCGTGAGCTGCTCGCTTCGGACGAGGAGCGGCAGGCTTACGATCAGATGATCGGCCTCGCGCATCGCGTCTTCCCGTATGTCGAGGGCCACAAGTTCTACTGCGAGCACTGGTATACCAACCTCTTCTTCAACAAGATCCGCGAGTTCGGTGCGCTGCTCGCCGCGCACGGATTTTTCGCGCGCGAGGAGGACGTCTTCCAGCTCACGCACTACGAGGTCGAGGCCGCGATCATCGATCTCATGACTTCCTGGTCGAACGGCTCGCCGCCGCGCGGGCCGCAGCACTGGCCGCCGATCGTGCGCGAGCGGCGCGCGGCGATCGCCGAGTGGGCGAAGCACAGCACCCCGCCGGCACTCGGGCCGGTCCCGGAGGTGATCGACGATCCGGCGATCGTGATGCTCTGGGGCATCACCCGCGAGAGCCTGGACAGCTGGCTGCGCGCCGGTGACGCCTCGAGCCGTGAGCTGCGCGGCTTCGCCGCCTCGAGCGGCGTGGTCGAGGGTCCGGCGTGCGTCGTGAGGTCGGTGGAGGAGATCGCACGCGTACGCCCGGGCGACATTCTCGTCTGTCAGATCACCAACCCGACCTGGGCGCCGATCTTTCAGAAGATCGCGGGCGCGGTCTCCGACATCGGCGGCTCGATGAGCCACGCGGCCATCGTGGCGCGCGAGTTCGGTCTGCCGGCCGTCGTCGGTACCGGGACGGCGACGACGCGCATCAGGGACGGACAGCGCATCCGCGTCGACGGCGGGCGCGGTATCGTGACGCTGCTCTCGTGAGCGGCTGACAGCCTGCGAGCCTGCAGCGAGCGATCCGCATGACCGCGTTTGCGCACATCGCCTGGTTCGATGAGATCGGGCTCGGCGATCGCGAGCAGGTCGGGGGCAAGGGCGGAAGCCTCGGCGAGCTGACGCGCGCCGGCATCTCCGTACCAGGGGGATTTGTGGTGCGGACGGGCGCGTTCGAGCGATTCCTCGCCACCCTCGAGCGGCAGGCTCCGGTGCGCGCCGCGGTGGCGGCGCTCGAGGCGGACGATCTCGACGCCATCACGCGCTGCTCGCGCGCGCTGCGCGAGCGGATCGAAGCGGCGGCGCTCCCGGCGGAGGTGGCCGCGGATCTGACGGCGGCGCACGCGCGGCTGGTGCGCTCGCGTCTCGCCCAGCCGCTCGCGGTGCGCTCATCGGCAACCTGCGAGGACGCGCAGCAGGCGAGCTTTGCGGGTCTGCAGGACACGTACCTGTGGGTACGGGGCCTCGGCGAGATCACGCGGCGCGTACGGAGCTGCTGGGCGAGCCTTTATTCGGTGGAGTCGATCAGCTATCGCCTCAAGCAGGGCTTCCCCGAGGAGCGGGTGGCGATGGCCGTGGTCGTTCAGGTCATGGTCGACGCCGCGGCTTCCGGCGTGATGTTCACCCGCAGCCCGACCACCGGCGACCGCTCGGTGGTGACCATCGAGGCCGCCTGGGGCGTCGGCTCCGCCGTGGTGGGCGGCGAGGTGACCCCCGATCGCTGGGTGCTCGGCAAGATCACGGGCGAGGTCTCGACACGCGAGATCTCGGACAAGCACATCCAGCACGTCGCGGCGGAGCAGGGCGGCGTCGCGGCGGTCGCGGTCAGCGAGGAGCGCCGCCGCATCCCCTGTCTGAGCGATGCGGAGCTGCAGGAGCTGCGCTCTCTCGCCCGGCGCATCGAGGGGCACTATGGTCGCGCGCAGGATATCGAGTGGGCAATCGACCGCGAGGGCGGGGCCATCCGCCTCTTACAGAGCCGCCCGGAGACCGTCTGGTCGGCGCGGGAGGCCGCGCCGATTGCCAAGCCGGAGCAGGATCCGCTGATGCACCTCTTGTCAGTATTCGGGACGCGCCGGTGCCGCTGACCGCCCAGGACGTTGCCGAGATCACGCGGCTGCTCGAGCAATCCGACTTCATCGAGCTGCGCATCGAGCACGAGGGTTTGAAGCTCCTGCTCAAGCGGACGGCGGCCGGCACCCGCGCAGGCAGCGAGGGCGCAGCGGCCACCGTGCCGGCGACTGCGGCGGCCAGCGCGGCGGCGCCGAGCGCCG
>JASHQW010000229.1 GCA_030038875.1 Gammaproteobacteria bacterium
CGAGCTGCGACTGCGTCGTGCGGATGAGATCGAGCACGATGTGATTGATCATGCGGCGGATGATCTCGTGCACGAGGCGCCGCTCGCTCAAGTCCGGGTAACGCGCGATGACGGCGTCGTGCTGGCGGCGGAACAGGCGCGTCGCGCGCAGTGCGTCCACGGTGAGGAGCTGCGCGCGGATGCCGTCATCGACGTCATGATTGTTGTAGGCGATCTCGTCGGCGAGATTGGCGATCTGCGCCTCGAGTCCCGGCTGCTGGCGCTTGAGGAAGCGCTCGCCGAGCTCGCCGAGCTCGCGCGCGTGGCGCACCGAGCAATGCTTGAGGATCCCTTCGCGGCATTCGAAAGTAAGATTGAGCCCGCGGAACTCGGCGTAGCGCTCCTCGAGCTCGTCGACCACGCGCAGCGACTGCAGGTTGTGCTCGAAGCCGCCGTAGTCGCGCATGCACTCGTTCAGCGCGTCCTGGCCGGCGTGTCCGAAGGGGGTATGGCCGAGATCGTGCGCGAGACAGATGGCCTCAGTGAGCGCCTCGTTCAGATGCAGCGCGAGCGCCGCCGAGCGCGCGATCTGCGCCACCTCGATCGAGTGCGTGATGCGCGTGCGATAGAGATCGCCCTCATGGTTCACGAACACCTGCGTCTTGTAGACGAGGCGCCGGAAGGCATTCGAATGGATGATGCGGTCCCGGTCGCGCTGGAACTCGCTGCGCAGCTCCGGGCGCGGCTCCGGGTACCGCCGCCCGCGCGAGCGCTCATCGTGCGCCGCGTAGGGCGCGAGCGGCAGGGTGGCGGGCGCGGCGTCGTTCACCTTGAGCCTCAGCCGCAGTACGCCTGGAGCGTCCGCTCGAGCGCGTCCTCGGGATAGTCGGCGGTCAGGAATGCATTGCCGATCCGGCGCAGCAGCACGAGGCGCAGCCGCCCGCCGAGAACCTTCTTGTCGATGCGCATGTGCTCGAGCACCGTCGCGGGCGCGACGCCCGCGCCGCGCGTGGGAAGTCCGGCGCGCTCCACCAGGGTATGCACCCGCACCAGCTCCTCGGGGCGCACCAGGCCGAGCTCACGCGACATCGCCGCGGCCATCACGAGACCTGCGCCCACGGCCTCGCCGTGCAGCCACCTGCGATAGCCGGTCGCCGACTCGACCGCGTGGCCGAAGGTATGGCCCAGGTTGAGTAGCGCCCGGTCGCCGCGCTCCTCGCGCTCGTCGCGGCCGACGATCATGGCCTTGATCTCGCACGAGCGGCGCACCACGTGGGCGAGCGCCTCCGCCTTGCCGGCGAGCAGCTCGTCGATATGCCCCTCGAGCCACTCAAAGAGCGCCGCATCGCACATGAGCCCGTACTTGATCACCTCGGCGAGGCCGGCGCGCAGCTCGCGCGGCGGGAGCGTCGCCAGCGTCGCGGTGTCGCCGATCACCGCCACCGGCTGGTGGAAGGCGCCGATCAGGTTCTTGCCGCCCGGGTGGTTGACGCCGGTCTTGCCGCCGACGGCCGAGTCCACCTGCGCGAGCAGCGTCGTCGGCACCTGCACGAAGGCGACGCCGCGCTGGTAGCAGGCCGCCACGAAGCCGGCGAGGTCTCCCACCACCCCGCCACCGAGCGCGATCACGGTCGAATCGCGGCCGAAACGGTTGCTGACGAGCACGTCGAGCACCCGCGAGGCATTCTCGAGCGTCTTGTGCACCTCGCCGTCCGGCAGGATCACCTCGAGGCGGCGCTGGGCGGCCAGGCTCCCGGTGAGCGCCGGCAGATAGAGCGGCGCGACCGTGGTGTTGCTCACGATGAGCACGTCGCGTCCCGGCACGAGCGGACGCACCAGATCGGCGCGTGCGAGCAGCCCCGCGCCGATCAGGATCGGGTAGCTGCGGGTGCCGAGTTCGACCTTGAGGGTATCCACTGCGCGCGGGGAATCACAGCAAGCTTGAGGAAGGCGATTCGCGCTCGGCGGGCAGTATACGTGAGCGCTCCCTTCAGCGCGCCGCAGGGGCCTGCCTGAGGAGCCTGAGGATTTCCTCGACGACCGCCGGCACGCGCCGGCCGTCGGTCGACACCGTGAGGTCGGCGGTCTCGCTGTAGAGCGGCGAGCGCACGTCCATGAGCGCGCCGAGCCCGCCGGCGATGTCGCCCTGCTCGAGCAGTGGACGGTTGCGGCCGTGGCGCACGCGGTCCGCCTGCTGCCTCACCGAGGTCTCGAGATAGACGACGCAGCCGCGCTCGCCGAGATGGCGGCGATTCTCGGCCGCGAGCACCGCCCCGCCGCCGGTGGCGAGCACGATGCGCTCGAGCCGGGTGAGGGCCTCGATCGCCTCACGCTCGCGCGCCCGAAAGCCCGCCTCGCCCTCTTTCTCAAAGATGAAAGGAATGTCGACGCCGGTGCGCCGCTCGATCTCGGCGTCGCTGTCGTAGAACGGCATCCCGAGAGCGCGCGCGAGCGCGCGCCCGACCGCGGTCTTGCCCGAGCCCATGGGCCCGATGAGGAATACGCTGGTCTTGCCGAGCACCTTGAGGCGAAGGATAGCGCTCAGGAGCGCTGCGGGGGCTCCGGGTAAAGCCGCAGAAAGGCCGCGCTCGCGCTGCGGGCGCGGCGGCCGAGCGCCGCGGCCGAGGGGACGTCCTCGAGCCCCATCAGCACCCGCATGAAGAGATCGCCCCAGAGGAGCGCCAGGTACTGCTCGGTCATCGCCTGAAGATTCCCGCCGCCGATGAGACCGGCGGCCCGGGCACGCGCCACGACCTTGCGGACGGCGGCGCGGCTCGCCCGCCGGCCGTTCGCATCGAGCGTGCGCGCCACCTCCGGCGAGCGCGGCGCCTCGAGGACCGCCAGGCGAAACACCGCAATCACCTCCGGCGCACAGATCTCGCGCAGCAGCACCGTGCCGAAGCGCGTGAGGAGCGCCGCCAGCATCCGCCGGTCCTGCGGCCGCGGCAGCGTCTCCGGGACGCGCATGCGCTGCGCCCGCTCGGCGATGCACGCAGCGAGCATCGCCTGTTTGCTGCCGAAGAGCGCGTACAGCTCGCGCTTCGAGACGCGCGCGCGCCGCGCGATCTTGAGCGTGCTCGCGCCCGCATAGCCGCTTTCGATGAAGGTTTCCATCGCGGCGCACAGAATGCGCTCGCGCACCGATGAGACGGGCTCCGGTACTCGGCTCACCGCCGCTTCTGGTGCAATCGTCGCTTTCCGCATGGCTCCCCGCTTGCCTTGGTACCCGATAGTACCATAGGATCGGCGCCGTGGTACCCGATGGTACCAGAGATGACGAGCGATACGGCCTGAGCCGCCTTCGGTCGGCTGATTCCGCTCAAGGAGGTCGAGAGTGATGCAGCTTGAAGCCATGCCCCCGGTGGTGCGCCTGACGCACGTGTCGCGCACCTATCAGGCCGGCGCGCTCGAAGTGCGCGCGCTGGATGACCTCACGCTCGAGATCCCCCCCGGCCGCTTCTCCGTGGTGATCGGCGCCTCGGGGAGCGGCAAGACCACGCTCCTCAACCTCATCGGCTGCATCGACGCGCCGAGCGCGGGCGCGGTCGAGGTCTGTCAGCAGAAGGTCGCCGAGCTCGACGACGACGCGGTCGCCGATTTCCGCGCCCGCAACATCGGCTTCATCTTCCAGACCTTCAGCCTGATCCCGGTGCTCTCGGCGTACGAGAACGTCGAATACCCGCTGCTGCTGGTCGGCATGCCCGGGCCCGAGCGGCGGCGGCGGACGCTGGCGATGCTGGAGGCGGTGGGACTCGCAGCCCAGGCGCAGCGTCGCCCGAACGAGCTCTCCGGCGGTCAGAAGCAGCGCGTGGCGATCGCCCGCGCGCTGGTGAAGCAGCCGCAGCTGGTGCTGGCGGACGAGCCCACCGCCAACCTCGACAGCGCCACCGGGGCGTCCATCATCAGCCTCATGCGCCGCGTGCAGGCCGACTCGCACACGACCTTCATCTTCGCCACCCACGATCCGCAGCTCATGTCGCACGCCGACGAGATCTTTGCGATCCGCGACGGCGCGCTGCTCGAGCACCGCGGGAGCGCCTCATGATCGGCGTGCTGGTCAAGATCGCGTGGCGCAACATCGTGCGCAACCGCCGCCGCTCGCTCATGACCGCCTCGGCCGTCGCGGCCGGTGCGCTCGCGATGCTGCTGTTTCTCGGCTACACGACCTATATCTTCCTCGGCATGGAGACCGGCAACGTGCAGCATCTCGGGCACCTGCGCGTGTTCCGCGCCGGCTATTTCCTCTACGGCGCCGGCAACCCGAGCGCCTACGGCATCGACGGCTATCGCGAGGTCATGCGCTCGATCGGCGCGGACCCGGTGCTCGAGCCCATGATCCGGGTACTGACTCCCACCCAGTCGCTGATGGGCATCGCCGCCAATTATCGCGGCGATAATGCCGCCTCCCGCACCTTCTTCGGCGAGGGGATCATCCCCTCCGACCGCGACCGGATGCTGCGCTGGGACCAGTACCACACCGGCATCTACCATCCCCTCGATCCGCCCATGGCGGATGCCGACGAGAGCCGCGGGCTGATCGGCACCGGGCTCGCGCGGATTCTGAACCTGTGCGCGCCGCTCGCCCTGCCCGAGTGCCCGCCGGCGCCAGCAGCAGCGCCGCCGCCCGGGGAGCATCCGGGAAAGGTCAACGCCGACATCGCCGAGCTCGCCGGGCGCGACGTCCCGCAGGGAGGGCGCGCCCCCGGGGGTGCGCAGATCGACCTGCTCGCCGCCACCGTCGGCGGCGCGCCCAACGTGGTGAGCCTCAACGTCATCGGCGCGCAGCCCCAGGGCGCCAAGGAGCTCGACGATGCCTACGTGCTCATGCATCTCGCTCTCGCACAGCAGCTGGTCTACGGCCGCGAGGAGCACAAGATCACCGCGATCGTGCTGCAGCTCAAGGACAGCCGCTACCTGAGCGCGGCGCGCGCGCGGCTCAACGCGCTGTTCCGCGAGCGGCACCTCGACCTGGAGGTGCGCGATTTCGCCGAGCTGGTGCCCTTCTACGGCCAGGTGATCCGGCTCTTCAGCAGCATCTTCCTCTTCATCGCGCTCGTCATGGGCATGATCGTCCTCTTTGCCGTGGTTAACACCATGACCATGAATGTCATGGAGCGCATCAACGAGATCGGCACCAGCCGCGCGATGGGGGTGCGGCGCAGCCGCATCCGCGCGCAGTTCCTCATCGAGGGCACGCTGATCGGCCTCATCGGCACGGCGGTGGGCGCGGCGCTCGCCATCGCCATCGCGGCCCTCGTCAACCGCAGCGGCATCACCTGGATCCCCCCGGGCAACGCCACGGCGATCCCGCTGCATCTCGATGTGCTCGGGCGGCCGCTGCGCGCGCTCGGCATCTGCGCCGGGCTGGTGCTGGTGGCGACCGCGGCGGCGCTGCTGCCCGCCAACCGCGCGGCGCGCCTCTCGGTCGTCGACGCGCTGCGGCACATATGAGCGGCGCCTCGTCAGCGGTGCGATCCCTCGGCGCGGCGCTGCTCGCGGCGGGCGCGGCGCTCACGGTCACGGCCGCGTTGGCCGACAGCCCGAGCGCCCAGGAGATCATCGCCGCGACCGATCGGGTGCGTAATCCCGGCGAGCCCTTCCGCTCCACCGTCACGCTGACCGAGTATGTCGGCGGGAGCGAGCGCAATCACGACCGCCTCGTGGTGTTCTCGAAGGAGGACCGCGCGACGCACCAGTTCCGCAACCTCGTCCACTACGTCGACCCGCCACGCGACGCCGGCAAGAAGGTCCTGCTCGACGGGCACTCGCTCTGGTTCTTCGACCCGGCCTCCAACGTCAGCATCCGCATCTCGGCGCAGCAGCGCCTGATCGGCCAGGCGGCGATCGGCGATGTGCTCACGGTGAACTTGGGCGTCGACTACACCGCGACCCTGACCGGCGCCGAGACCATCAAGGACGCCGCGCGTGCCGACCGCAACTGCTGGCACCTCGACTTGAAGGCCGCCAACGACCAGGCGGTGTACGCCCATGTCGAGTACTGGGTCGAGCAGGGCACGAACTATCCCATCAAGGGCAAGTTCTACTCCGATAGCGGGCGCCTCCTGAAGATCCTCTACTACCGCAGCTTCGCCCCTGAGCTCGGCGCCGTGCGGCCCACCGAGGCGGTGATCATCGACGCGGTCGATACCTCCCTCGCGACGACCGCCGCGTTCGGCGACTACCGCAGCGCCGACATCCCCGACGCCTGGTTCCAGCGCGACTACCTGCCGCGTCTGCAGGTCCAATGAAGGGCGCTGCGCGGCTCGTGCGGGACCTCGCGGGCGCCCTGGTGTCGGGCGCCGTACTGTGCGCCGCGCCATCGGGAGCCTCCGCGCAGGCGCCGCCGGGCGAGTCCGCGGCCCAGCCGAGCCCGCCCCCCGCCGCCACACCGGTCGCCCCTCCGGGCGCTCCATCGTCGAAGGAGAACGAGGACCTCGAGCTCATTCCACCGCCAGCCCAGGCGCCAGCCGCCGCGGTCGGAAAAACGGCCGAGGCGGGCGGCGGCGCGAAACGCCTCTACGCGGAGAACGCCTTCACCCTCGATTCCCTGCGGGGGGACCTCCTCGTGCCGGCGCCGCCGCCGCCGCCTTTTGACTGGCAGGAGCGGCTGTTTCTCGATGCACGTGAGCAATGGAGCGCGGGCGGCGGCGTGCGGCTGTACCTGAGCGACCGTCTCAATCTGCGCGCGGAGAACGACCTGAGCTTCCCCGCCCAGGAGGACCTCATCAACGACCTGCGCGAGCTCTATGCGAGCACGGAGCTCGCGACCCGCACCTACCTCGATGTCGGGCGGATCAACGTGAAGAACGGCGTGGCGCTCGGCTACAACCCGACCGACTACTTCAAAACGCGCGCCGTGGTCGAGCCGCTGTCCGCCGACCCCACGGTGCTGCGCGAGGATCGGCTCGGGACCGTGATGGTGCGCGCCGAGCGCATCTGGGAGGCGGCCTCGCTCACCGCCGCCTTCGCGCCCAGGCTCAAGGATCCGAGCCCGATCTACACCAACGTGGATCTCCCGAGCTTCGATCCCTCGCTCGATCGCAGCAACGCGGCCAACCGCGCGCTCGTCAAGACGAGCCTCAACATCGCGTCCGACTTCAGCCCCGAGATCCTCCTCTACCGCGAAGGCGCCGCGACGCAACTCGGCGCGAACCTGACCGCGACCTTGGGTCAGCGCGTGGTGGCCTATCTCGAATGGAGCGGCGGACGGCAGCCGCCGCTCATCGCGCAGGCGCTCGCCTTCGGGCGCGAGACCGGCACGCTCCCGGCGGACGCCCCCGACCCGTTCGTCGACGGCGCCGGCACGCGCTACCAGAATCAGGCGGCCCTCGGCGCTTCGGTGACCCTCGGCCGCAGCGTGACCCTCAATCTCGAGTATCACGGCAACACCGGCGGCTTCTCGGGCGCGGACTGGAACGAGTGGTTTGCGCTCGGCGCCGGGCGCAGCGCCCACGATCCACTCGCGCTCGAGCTCTGGTACCTGCGCGAGTACGCGCTCGATCAGCAGCAGCTCGCGAGCCGCCATGCGCTGTTCCTGCGCGCCGACTGGGTCGATGCCTTCGTGCCGAAGCTCGAGCTCACGGGCTTCGTCGATACGGATCCGCACGACGGCTCGGCCCTGCTGCAGCTCGCCGCCCAGTACTACCTCGCCGACAAGTGGACCCTCGGCGGGCAGCTGGTCGGCTACCTCGGCTCGCGCCGCTCGGACTTCGGCAGCGTGCCCGAGGCGGGCAGCGTCCTCTTCAGCGTCGCACGCTATTTCTAGGCCGGCGGCGCTCCCCTGAAAACGCTGCGGCCGCCTCGAAGGCGGCCGCAGCGAGCTTGAGCGTGAGGAGCGCGTCAGTTGGTGACGTTCACGCCCTCGCGAACGATCTTCGGGGTGATGAAGATCATCAGCTCGTCCTTATCGTCGGTGTGGTCGGTGCTCTTGAAGAGGTGACCGAGAATCGGGATGTCGCCGAGGAACGGCACCTTGGTGTCGTCCTCGCGCTGGGTCGTCTGCAGAATGCCGCCGAGCACCACAGTCTGGCCATCGTTCACCAGCACCTGGGTCGAGATCTCGCGGGTGTTGATCGAGGGCACGTTGACGCCGCCCGAGGCGACCACGATGGTGCCGACGCTGTCGTCGCGCACGTCGAGATCGAGGATGATGCGGTTGTCGGGCGTGATCTGCGGCGTGACCTTGAGCGACAGCACCGCCTTCTTGAACTGAATGGTGGTGGCGCCGCTCGAGGCCGACTGCTGATACGGGATCTCGATGCCCTGCTCGATCGTCGCCTCCTTCTGGTTCGCGGTGATGACGCGCGGCGAGGAGATGATGTTGGCCTGGGTCTCGGCCTGCGCCGCCGAGAGCTCGAGGTCGACCAGGAAGTTATTACCGAGCACGCTGAGCGCAATGCTGCCCGCCGGGCTGGTGACCGGGAGATTCACGTTGTAGCGGTTGACCGCATTGGTCCCGGTCGGGATCGAGATCGGCGTCACCGTCCCGGGGGTGGTCTGCGAGTTGGTGATGGCCGAGCTCACCATCTGGTCGGTGCCGGCGGCGGTGCCGGTGGTGGCCACCAGGCCGTTGGCGCCGTTCTTCTGGTAGTTGGTCACGCCGAAGATCGCGCCGATCTGCCGCTCGAAGTCGTTGTTCACGATGACGATGCGCGACTCGATCAGCACCTGGCGCACCGGGATGTCGAGGGTGGCGACCAGGCGGCGGATGTCCGCCAGCTTCTCGGAGGTATCGAGCAGCAGGAGCGTGTTGGTGCGCTCATCGACCGCCACGCTGCCGCGTTGGGAGAGCAGCGAGTTGTTCTGCGACTTGATGAGCGCGGCCATATCCTGCGCCTTGGCGTAGTTGACCTGCAGGTACTCCGAGCGCAGCGGCGCGAGCTCGGAGACGTCCTTGCGTGCGGCGAGCTCGGCCTTCTCGCGCGTGGCGAGCTCGGCCTGCGGGGCGACGATGATCACGTTGCCGTCGCGGCGCTTGTCGAGGCCCTTGGTCTTCAGCACGATGTCGAGGGCCTGGTCCCAGGGCACGTTCTGCAGGCGCAGCGTCACGTTGCCGCTCACCGAGTCGCTCACCACGATGTTCTGCCCGCTGGCATCGGCCAGCAGCTGCAGCACCGCGCGGGTGTCGATGTCCTGGAAGTTGAGCGTGAGGCGCTCACCGGTGTAGGCGGGCTTCTCCTCGGCCAGCGCGCTCGCCTTGCGGCGCGGCGCCACCTCGACCACGTACTGGTCGTCGGACTGGTAGGCGAGCTGCTCGAAGTCGCCGCTGGCGTTGATCGCGATGCGCGCGCCGTTGCCGACGCGCGAGACGTCGAAGCCGACCACCGGTGTGCCGTAGTC
>JASHQW010000230.1 GCA_030038875.1 Gammaproteobacteria bacterium
ATAGCGCGCGCCCCCCTGCACCCAGCGCACGCTCGAGGGCAGATAAAGGTTCACGTACAGGCCGTGCGGTTCGCGTAGATAGGCGTTGATCCCGTAATCGGTAGCGACCTGCGGCAGCGTGCCGGAGCAGCACGGAAAGCGGTGGTTGGAATAGACCTTGCGGCCCGCGACGTTGTAGTCCGCATAATAGAAGGCGCGCCCGTCCGCCTGCAGGGGGCGCGCGCCCAGCACGGTGTTGAACATGACGCGCTCCATGCTGTCGCCGTAGCGCGCATCGCGGGTCACGCGCAGCAGATAACGCGTCAGCTTGAAGTGCGCGTAGGCGCCACACGGGGTCTCGAAGCTGTTGTGCGTGGCGGCGACGCTCGCGTAGAGCTCTGGCCCATCCGGGGCCGTCAGCTTCTCGTCGGGTCCCCAGCCTCCGGTCGGATAGCTCTGCGCGGCGAGCATGTCGAAGGCGTTGCGCGCGGCGCGCAGGTGCTTGCCGCTGCCGAGCGTGAGATAGGCCTGCATCGCCGAGGAAAGCGAGTTGACGTAGCTGTAGGCGTGCTTGCCGGCCAGCAGGTTCTCGCCGCGCGCGAGCGGATCGAACCACGTGGCATCATCGAGGAAGCGCACGGCGAGCGCGCGGTAGCGCGGCCCCGCGCCGCGCCGGTAAGCAATGAAGAGATTCTCCGGAATCGTGTACGACTCGTCCCAACGATACGACTGGTCCTTGCCGGGCCGCCATTCGAGCTCGCGGTCGACCGCGGCGTGCGGCAGGTCGGGGAGCGCCGCCTCCGTGGTGCGATCGAGCAGCGCGAAGGCCGCGCGGTCGCCCACCAGTCGCCGGGAATCGACGAGCCCGAGCAGCAGCTTGTCGTAGCAGTAGGCCGGAAAGCGGTTCTTGTCGTAGAACGCTGGAGAGATTGCCGCAGCATAGAGCCGGTTGAGCCGCAGCACCTTCTCGCGCGCAGCCTGCGAGCCGGTGATCGCGTGGTAGCGCGAGAGGGCCGACACCCACTGGCCGAAGGTGGCCCCGGGGGCGAAGCCGGCATCGTCCCGGTGCCAGTCGAAATCGGGGTCATAGTTGTACCAGCCGCCGAGGTCCTCGCCCGGCGCCGGCTTGCCCGCCATCTGCCGGAAGGGCTTCAGCAGGCTGTCCTCGCTCAGGCTCATCAGCACTTCGTGCGTGTTGTCGAGCTGCGCTCGATGAGGCGCGCTGTCGATGCTGACATCGCCGTAGGCGACTTCGGCGAGCGGGGGCGTCGTGAAGCCGCGTGCGGCGGTGCGCGCGGGCGCAGCGCAGCCGGTGGTAAGCAGCCCGGCGGTGAGGCGCGCGAAGTCGCGGCGTGAGAGTGTCGTGGGGCGCATGCGGCTCGTAGTATATTGCCGCGCTGCCTGAGGTGCGGCGCGCGAGGGTGACGGCGGGTGAAGACGATGGCGTTGCTGCACATTGCCCCGGCCGTCGCGGTCACCGCGGGGCTCCTCGTACCCTTAAGTGCCGCTACGCCGCGGACGGCAAGCGCGCCAGCGGCGTCGGCGCGGCTCGAGTTTGAGGTCGACGACGCGCTCAACATCAACCGCTTCCTGCGCGCGGGGCCGGTCGCGGGACATCTGCTGCTGCGCTCGGGATCCGAGCCGCGCATTCTGCTGGCCTTCCCGGCCGGCAACAGCGGCGTCGGTCTCTGGTTCGAGAAGCAACCGGGCGAGGCGCGCTGGACGCTCGATGGCGCGCCGCGGCCCGTTCATGCAACTGACAGCCGCGGGCGGCCGCTGTACGGCATGACGGCGGACGCCACCATCGCGGCTCCCGCGCTGGTGCCGCATCAGGCGGTGCTCTCCAGCATTCGGGTGCTGCGCGACTATCAATCGGCCGGGACCGTGCCGCCGGCGATCAGCGTGGCCGCCACGGCCGCCGGGAGCACGCTCGGCTGGGCGCGGGACCGCCTCGACGGCGCCGCAGGCTATCGGCTCACACTCGAGGTCACGCACGGGAAGCTCGCGGACGGACGCATCAATGCCGCTCCCGACGGCACGATCGGCCTGCGCATCACCGGCCTGACGGGCGAGATGCCGCTCACGCCGCTCGCGGGTGCCGAGCTCCTCAACGACTCGGCGGGGGCCGACCCTGCTGCGCGCAACACGCTCACCTTTCTCGCCTACCGCGAGAAGCTGCTGGCGGGCTCCTGGCGCTTCGACACCTATTTCGGGCGCGACACGCTGATCTCGGTGCGGCTGCTGATGCCGGCGCTGGGCGCCACCGCGGTCGAGGATGCACTCGACTCGGTGCTCGCGCGGCTGTCGCCGCGGGGGGAGGTGGCGCACGAGGAGGATATCGGCGAGCAGGCGGTGCTCGATCACTTGAAGGCCGACGGCGCGCGCTCGGCGGCGCCGGTCTTCGACTACAAGATGATCGACGGTGACTACCTGCTCGCTCCGGTGGCGAGCGCCTGGCTGCTCGAGGATGCGCGCGGCCGCACGCGCGCCGCAGCGTTCCTCGCCCGCGGCACGCACGGCGCCGCGCTGGTCCGCAACCTGCGGCTCGTGCTCTCGAGCGCCGCGGCGTTTGGACAGGATCCTTCCCGAGGCCAGCTCATCGGGCTGAGGCCCGGGTACTCGGTGGGCGAGTGGCGCGACAGCGAGCACGGTCTCGGCGGCGGGCGCTATCCGTACGACGTCAACGCCGTGCTGGTACCCGCGGCGCTCTCGGCCGCTGCGCGGCTCGCGGAGAGCGGCCTGCTCGCGCCGTATCTCAAGACGAGCGATCGGGCGCCGTTCGCGGGCGCGGCGCAGCTGGCGGAAGTCTGGCGCACGCGCGCGCCGCCACTCTTCGACGTCACCATTGCGAACCAGGCGGCCGCGGCGGCGGTCTTCTCCTATGCCACTGCCGAGAAGATCGCCGCGCTCCCGGCCATTGCTGCGCTCGGGGCGGACGAGCTGCGCTTCCACGCGCTCGCGCTGGACGCCAGCGGGACTCCGATCCCGGTGCTGCACTCGGACGAAGGCTTTGCGCTGCTGTTTGCCGACTTGGATGTCGAAAGCGTCGACCGCGCGGTGACCGCTCTCATGCGTCCGTTTCCTGCCGGGCTCATGACCGAGGTCGGACTGCTGGTCGCCAATCCCGCGTTCTGCTCACCGGCGCTCCAGGCGCAATTGAACCGCAACGCTTACCACGGCACGGTGGTGTGGTCGTGGCAGCAGGCGCTGCTGGCGGCCGGCCTCGCGCGGCAGCTCGAGCGCACGGATCTGCCCGAAGCGGTCCGTGCTCACCTGGCCGCGGCCGGGAAGTCCCTTTGGACCGCGATCGACGCCACGCGAGCGATCAGCAACTCGGAGCTCTGGTCGTGGTCCTTCGCCGAGCGCCACTATCACGTGGCACCGTTCGGCGCCGCGGCGGCGGATGCGGACGAAGCCAACGCCGCACAGCTCTGGAGCACGGTGTACCTCGCCGTGAGGCCGCCCCCTGATATGGAGAGATGATATGAACCGCAGCGCCAAGGTGCCGGTTTTCGCGCTCCTCGTGCTGGCCGGCGCGAGCGCGCGCGCCGCGACCGATGCGAGCTTCCTGCTGAGGGCCGAGCTCCAGGACCTGCCCGGCTATTTTCCCGGCTACCTTGGCAACGGTTACCTCGGGACGCTCACCGCGCCGCGCGGCACCGAGTCGACGCCCACCTACGTGATCGCGTTCATGGACTACACCGCGGGCGACATGTCGCGCCCGGCGCAGGTGCCCGCGTGGAACGAGGTGGACTTCAGCTCGAGTCCCCCGGGAGGGGGTCGCGCGTGGCTCAACCGCGCGCGGCTCGATGAGCGGCATTTCGCCGACTACCGTCAGACACTCGACCTGCACGAAGCTACGCTCACGACTCACTATCGCTATCTCGATAGCGGGCGTGCGACCGAGGTCGAGGTGACGACGCTGGTAAGTGAGGCATCGCCCCACCTCGCGGTCACACGCTTCACTCTCACTCCGGACTACGACGGCGTCGTGCACCTGTCGTTCCCGCTGCTCCTGTGGGCGAACCATGCGCCGCGATTTCCGCTCGGCGAGATGACGGGGCCGGAGATGGAGGAGGCGGTCGCCGCCTACGGCCTGACGCTCGAACCGCGCCCCCCGGCCACCGCCGACCGCGAGGCGGTCTGGTATCCCGGATACGCCGAGGTGCACGCGAGCGACGGCGATGCGCCCTCGCTCTCGATGTGGCTCGACGGCCGGGCGGTGCAGGGCCTCGCGATGGCCATGGCCGCCGCGGTGGCACTCCCCGAAGGGATGGCGGCGGAGAGCGCTACGTTCCGTCGCGACGCCTATCGCATGGCACTCGACGTTGCGGTCAAGGTCGAGCGCGGCCGCCGCTACGCCTTCACCAAGTACGTAGCGCTGTCGCGGGAGGGCTGGGGCGGCGATGCTGTCGAGGATCTCGCGCTCGCGCGCGCAGCGCGCAGCCGCGGGTTCGAGCAGCTGCTCAATGAGCATCGCGCGGCCTGGGCGCAGCTGTGGCAGTCCGACATCCTGATCGAGGGCGACGCACGCGCGCAGCAGGTGACGCACTCCGAGCTCTATTACCTGCTCGCCAGCTCGACGGCGGGGACCGCGTTCTCGCCGGGTCCCGATGCGCTCACGCCGGACTACGCGGCGCATGTTTTCTGGGACAGCGACACCTGGATCTTTCCGGTGCTGCTGCTCGTGAATCCCGAGCGCGCCCGACCCATCGTCGACTTCCGCTACCGCACGCTGCCGCCGGCGCAGGCGCGGGCCCAGGCGCACGGCTATCAGGGAGCCATGTACCCCTGGGAGTCGGATGCGGAGAACGGCACCGATCAGACGCCGCACTCGGCGGTACTGCTCGCGGACACCGAGATCCACGTGACCGCGGATGTCGCGATCGCGCAGTGGCAGTACTACCTCGCCACCCACGATCGCGAATGGTTGCGTACCCACGGCTGGCCGGTGATCCGCGAGGTGGCGCGCTTCTGGGCGAGCCGCTCCACCTATAACCCGCGTGAGCATCGCTACGAGATCGCCCACGTCAACTCCGTGGCCGAGTCGCACAACGACATTCCGAACGACACGTTCACCAACGTGTCGGCCGCCCGGGCGCTCGCCATCGCGGCCGCCGCAGCCCGCGAGCTCGGCGAGCACGCGGATCCCGTGTGGGAGAAAGCGGCGCGGGAAATGTATGTGCCGCTCGCGCCGCGCGGGACCCATCATCTGCCCTTCGATCCGTCGGTGGCGAGCAGCAGCCAGGATTTCGGCGGCGGGCCGGTGCCGCTCCTGTTCCTGCCGTCGCTCGATCTCGTCATGAGCCCGGCGCTACGGCGCGGCGACTTTGACTACGCGGTCCGCCCGACGTCGCTCGCCCGGGCAGGTTCGGGCAGCATGGGCATTGCGCCGTCGATGGTGGCCGCGGCCACGGTCGGCGCGGACGAGGAGGGCGCGGCGCTCCTTGCCGGGAACCTCAACGGCGGGACCCTCAAGCCTCCCTTCAATGTGCGCACCGAGTCCGCGCGCAACAACACGGGATACTTTCTGACGGGATCGGCAGGCTACCTGCAGGCCCTGATGTACGGCTTCACGGGGCTGCGGATCCGCGAAGCGGGGCTGGTCGAAGCCTATCCGCCGATGCTGCCCCCGCGGTGGAGCTCACTGACGCTGCGCAACCTGAGCTTCCGCGGTCAGCGTCTCGACATTCACCTCGCGCGCGACAGCTCGGGTGTCGTGCGGCTGACGCGCCAGCCGCATTGACGGAGCGCAGCGGACCGCACGCCCGGGAACTAGACTCCGCTCACCCGCTTCAGCCTGACCCTGACCAGCTCACCGGTGGGCGCTTCGATGCGGCCGTTCTTGAGCATGTTCCCCCGCGGATTCACGCCGTCAAAATCGAGCGGCACACCGAGCTCCTTGGGATAGTGTGGACTGCAGCTCTCGGGGCTCAGCTGCAGCTTCTGGCGGCCGGCCCAATAGGTGCTGCCGCGGGGGTGGAGCTTGCACTCGCCCTCTTCCGATGCCGTCTCATACTGCAAAGTGCCTTCGATGCCGCCGTCCTCGTGCACGCGGCTGATGCTCAGATTGACGACGCGCAACAGCTGCCTGCCCGAGGCATCGAAATAGGCGCCGCGCCAGGTGCCTGCGAGATCCGGCCGGGCCGGCGCGGGCGCGCGCGCCGTGGCCGGCGGTGTGGCGGCGGCGGGCACGGCTGCTGCAGCAGTGGAGGGGGTTACTTCTGCCGCCGGTGCGGCCGGTGTGACGGCCTCCGAGCTGACTGCGGGTGTTGGGGCTGGTGCGTCCGCTTCGGCGCTCGTGGCCGCGGGCGCCGGCACGGCAGCTTCCGGGGAAGCCGGCGCCTGCGTCTGCGCCGCCGATGCCTGGAGGGAGGCACCCGGCAGGATCGCATGCATCCGGTCCCCGTAGCGGAGCAGCGCGCCGAGGGCGAGCGTCGCCACGAGCACGGAGGCAATGCTCAAGCGGTGGGTGCGCAGGCGTGGCCTGAGAGGCGGCGGGGCCGGCGCAACTTTCGCCGTGCCCGCTGCCGCGGCAGGGGCCACCGGCGACGGTGCGGGCGGGGGCGGGTGCAACTGTTGCCACACCGTCCCGGCGGAGAAGTCGAACGCAATCGAGCCGGGCGGGTCGATGCGCTTGGTCGGCGGGTACTCGAGGATCATCGTGCTCGTCGTGCCGCCAGGTGCGCGAGCGGCGACCGAGTCCTCACTCATCGGTGGCGCGTACTCAAGCGCGACCGTGCCGCTCGGCGGGCGAGCGGCGACCGAGCTGGTGCTCATCGGCGGCGCTGGCCCGATCGCCAGCGTACCGGTCGGACCCACGCGCGGCGGCGCCACGGTGGCGCCGAGCTCCCGCGGTGCGACCGCATCGGGTTCGGGCAAGTCCGGCAGCGCGCTCATGAACTCATCCGCGCTCTGGAAGCGGGCGTTGGGGTCCTTGGCGAGCGCACGCATCACGGCGTCCACGATCGCCTGCGGAATTCCGTAACGGTAGACCGTCGGCGGCTCCGGCATATCGTTCACATGCGCGTCCAGGACCAGGTACTCGGCCTTGCCGCGCGAATTGAAGGGCCGCTGCCCGCTCAGGAGCTCGTACAGCGTGATCCCGAGGGCGTACACGTCGGTGCGGCAATCGACCGCGCGGCCGAGAATCTGCTCGGGCGCCATGTAGAGCGGACTGCCGATGCTGGTGCTGCTGACCTTGGTTGCACCCGGAGCGCCCTGCCGCTTGGCGATGCCGAAATCCATCACCTTGACGATGCCGTCCCTGGTGACCATCAGGTTGCTCGGCTTGAGATCCCGATGGACGATGCCGGCGCGATGCGCAGCTGCGACGCCGCGCAGCGCCTGCTTGAAGATCGGTATGGCCTCGCGCGCCGGGATCGCGCCGCGCCGCCGGATCAGCTCCTCCAGGCTCTCGCCGTCGATGAGCTCCATCACCGCGACCGGTGTTCCGTCGTGGATGAAGTAGTCAAAGAGCACCGCGACGTTCGGGTGATTGAGCGCGCCTTGCAGGCGCGCTTCCTGACGGAAGCGCTCGACGAAGTCGGGATCGTTGCGGGCCTCGACGCTCATCACCTTGATCGCGACCGGCCGGTCGAGATTCACGTTGAGCGCCTTGTAAACGACACCCATCGCGCCCCGGCCGACGAGCTCGACAACGCGATAGTGGTCGATGACCTCGCCGATCATGAGCGCTGCCGGAGACTCGACTGCGGCAGGAGCGAGCGTTCGCTCACTGCGCCTGCCGGAGAGCGTCCAGCGCGCCCGGGTCCGCAGGCGCGCTCCCGTCGGCAATCAAGGTCGGGTGAACCCCGCTGGGCGGTCCATTCGGACCCATGCTCTTGGAGGCTGCGCGCATCGCCTCCATGACCTGGGCCTCCTGCTCGTTCTCCATGGCGTTGAGATCGTTGAGCCCGATACGGGTGCTCAAGCCCTCAGGGCAGTCGGAAGGGCGGCTCAGCTCGACCACGACCGGGATCATCCAATCGTCGCTGCTCATGGCGCCGGTACGCTTGATGTAATCGTTGGCGCTCAGCGAGCAATGGCCGTGGGCGGTCGGCACGTCGAGCGGCTGCACGACCTCGAAGAACACATGATTGGGCCTGAGCGCCGCCGGACCGGTCTGGGTCGTGAGAGTCGCCGGCGTCGCGGCAGCGGCTTGTTGCTCCTGCAGCTGAACTTTGATCTGGGTGTTGAGCTGCGCCTTGACTTGCGGGGTGATGGCGGGCGGTGGAGCTGGCGGCGCGGGCGGCGCCGAGCTCGACTGCGGGGCCGGCGGCGCGGACGACGTATCACCGGATGGCGGCGGTGGCGGTGCCTCGGGCGGCTGCGGAACGGAGTACGCATCGCTCGGTTGCACAGCAGTCGCGGCCGCGCTCGGATCCGCCAGCGGCGGCGCGGCGGGAGCCTCGAGCGGCGGCGGCGGGGCGCTGTGCGCCTGATAGGCCAACTGCATGTTCTGGGCGATGATGTAGTCGGTCATCCACAGATCGGGGCTTGTGTACACCGGATAGGGCGTGAAGAGAACGCCGTACATCGGGTACCAGGGCTGCACCTGCCATCCCCAGGCATAGCTGATCGGGCGCGGCCACGGGGCGAGCGCCCAGCCGTAATAGGCCGCGGGGTATCGCACCGCCGGCACGAACGCCTCGTACGCGAACGCTCGCCCGAACTGGTGCCAGACATGACTCTGGTAGACGCGCGTATAGAGGACGTGTCCGCCGCCGACGAAGGTGCGGCTCACGAGACCGGGACGAATGGTGCGCTCGACCGTACCGCTCAAGGTGTGGCCGTAACGAACGACGCGCACCTGACTCGCGGCGGGACCGCGGGAGACCGCGCCTATCCGGCCGCTGCCGGCGAAGCGGCTGTCGCGCACGACGCTCGCGCTCGGCGGACGCTGCGCCTGGAGGCCGCGAGCGGCCGTTTCGCGGGGATAGTTGGCGGCCGGGTGCACAGCCTCCGCGCGCGCCGGATGAGTGTGGCGCGTCGGTCGCGCTTCGGCCTCCCGCCGCGCTGCCTGGCGCGCGCGCTCGGGGGCGCGGTTCTCATGCCTCTCCCGAAAGTCTTCGGCCCGCGCGCCGACCGAGGCGCTGGCGGCAAGGCTCGCGAGAGCCATCAAAGCCAGAGTTGCACAGGCCCTGCGATCCGATCCCGACATATGTCACTCCAGATGCAGCGGGCCTGAAGGTGGCGCCGCCCTGAAGGATGTAGCGGATCACTCTAGCGCGCGGAGTACAGGGCGTTGCGAACTATGTCGCGAAACGCGGGCGGCAGCGGAGGTTTGAGAACTGCAGCACAGTTGCGCCCGGGTCCGTCGCTTTCAAGAACGCTTTCAAGAGACGCAATCCAGGCCAATATGATGTCAGTCAGCCCCTGCGCGTCGCCGCCCGCGGGCGCCGGCGCGCGGCGTGGCCGCCTTCGCCTCCGGCAGCTGTACCGCCTTGCGCAGGTGCGGGTAGGACTCGGTCGAGTGCGGGATCCCCATCGCCGCGACGAAATGCGCCTGGAACCTGGGCTCGATCGCGGTCTCGATTTTCTCGACCCGGTGCACCAGATCCTCGATCGTCTTGCGCGAGGTCTTGTCGAGGAGCGCGATGCGCGCGCCGGTGCCTGCGGCATTGCCGGCGGAGGACACCTGCGAGAGCTCGCAGTCGGGGATCATCCCGAGAATCATCGCGTACTTGACGTCGATGTGGCTGCCGAAGGCACCGGCGAGGCGGATGCGGTCGACTTCCCCGACGCCCATGCGGTCCATGAGGAGCTGCACCCCGGCGCGCAGCGCCGCCTTCGCCAGCTGGATCGCACGCACGTCGTTCTGCGTGACCTGCAGGAGCGGCGGGCCACGGTGGACGGTGTAGGCGAAGGTGCGGCCTGTCGGCACGATGCGCTCGCTGCGCGCGGCGAGCGTGCCGTCGACGACGCCGTCCTGACTGATGATGCCGGCGAGATACATCTCGGCGATGACCTCGATGATCCCGGAGCCGCAGATGCCGGTGACGCCGGTGCCGGCCACGGCCTCGGCAAAGCCCGGCTCGTCGGACCAGAGGTCCGAGCCGATGACCTTGAAGCGCGCTTCGAGTGTCCGGGGATCGATGCGCACCCGCTCGATCGCGCCCGGTGCGGCGCGCTGGCCGCTGCTGATCTGCGCGCCTTCAAAGGCGGGTCCCGTCGGGCTCGAGCAGGCGAGCAGCCGCTTGTTGTTCCCGAGTACGATCTCCGCGTTGGTGCCGACGTCGACCAGCAGCGTCAGCTTCGCGGAGAGGTCGGGGCGCTCGGCGAGGATCATGCCGGCCGTGTCGGCGCCGACGTGGCCGGCGACGCAGGGCAGCGTGTAGACGCGCGCCCCCGGGTGCAGCGTGAGCCCGAGCTCCCTGGCGTGCAGGCCGAGGGCCGAGTCGCTCGCGAGCGCAAACGGCGCACCGCCGAGCTCGACCGGGTCGATGCCGAGCAGCAGGTGATGCATGATCGGGTTGCCGACCACGGTGAGCTCGAGGATGTCGGACACCGACACGCCCGCCTCGCGGGCCACGTCCGCGGCGAGCGTGTTGAGCGCGCCACGCACCGCCTCGGTCATCTGCTGCGCGCCGCCCGGGTGCATCATCGCGTAGGACACGCGGCTCATCAGGTCCTCGCCGAAGCGGATCTGCGGATTCATGGCGCCGCTCGAGGCCACGACCTCACCGCTCTCGAGGTTGCAGAGGTGCGCCGCGATCGTGGTCGAGCCCACGTCCACCGCCAGCCCGTAGAGCTTGTCGTGGAATCCCGGCCAAGCGCCGATCAGCTGCGAGCCGGCATGCACCGCGACGGTGACGCGCCATTCACCCTTGCGCAGCGCCGCCTGCAGCATCTGTAACACCGCGAGATCGCAGCGCAGCGGCCCGAAATCCCACTCCTTGTGGAGAGCTTCGAGCAGCCGCTGCAGATCCCCGGCAGGGTCGTGCATGTCGGGCTGGCGCACCTCCACGTAATGCAGATGCACCACCGGGTCGAGTGTGATCGGGCGCGCGTCGGCCGCCTTGCGCACCACTTGCCGGTGCACCTGGCTGCCGGGCGGCACGTCGATGATGAGGTCGCCCTGAATGCGTGCCGAGCATGAGAGCCGATGACCCTGCGGCAGCGGTCGGCGCCGGGCGAAGCTCTGCTCGGCCTCGCTCAGGCCCGAGAGATGCGCGGCATGGGAGCTCACGCCGTGCTTGGGGAAGTCGCCCTCCATGACCAGCACCTGGCAGCGCCCGCACAACGCCCGTCCGCCGCACACCGAGTCGACGTCGACCCCTAAGCTGCGTGCCGCCTGCAGCAGCTGCGTTCCGGGCGGAAAGCACCCGCGCTTGCCCGACGGTGTAAAGACGACGAGAGGATCCTTGCCGCTCATGCCTGGCTCTGAACACGCCTCCGGTGACCGCCCTCGCGCCGGCCGCGGCCCGCGCCCTCGGGCGGCGGCGCGGCACCGCCCGCGGCCTGCAGCGGCGGGGCTTCGCGGAAGCGCTTGATCCAGCGCGCGCAGTCCGGATCGTGGCCCATCATGACGTCCGCCGCCATGCAGGCCTTGACGATCTCGAGATGCATCGGGTTCATGATCGCGGAGGTGAGTCCGGCGCCGATCGCCATGGAGAGGAACGTCGCGCTGATGCCTTCGCGCGCCGGAAGGCCGAAGCTCACGTTGGACGCGCCGCAGGTGGTGTTGACCTTGAGCTCGTTCTTCAAGCGCCCGAGAAGGTGCATCACCTGCCGCCCCGCCTGATTGATGGCGCCGATCGGCATGACGAGCGGGTCGACCACGACATCGCAGGCCGGGATGCCGTGATCGGCGGCGCGCTGCACGATCTTCTTCGCGACCGCGAAGCGCACGTCCGGGTCCTCGGAGATGCCGGTCTCGTCGTTGGAGATCGCGACCACCGCGGCGCCGTACTTCTTCACGAGCGGCAGCACCGTCTCGAGCCGCTCCTCCTCGCCAGTGACCGAGTTGACGAGCGGCTTGCCCCTGTAGACGGCGAGCCCCGCCTCGAGCGCCTTGACGATGGAGGAATCGATGGAGAGCGGCACGTCGGTGATCGACTGCACGAGCTGCACCGCCCGGGCGAGGATCGCCGGCTCGTCGGCCAGCGGAATGCCGGCGTTGACGTCCAGCATGTGCGCGCCGGCGGCGATTTGCGCCAGCGCGTCCGACTCGACGCGGCTGAAGTTTCCGGCGGCCATCTCGGCGGCGAGGATCTTGCGCCCGGTGGGGTTGATGCGCTCGCCGATCATGACGAAGGGACGCTCGAGGCCGAGCACGACCTCGCGGGTTGCGGAGCTGATCACTGTATCGGTCACGATGCCATCCTGCTGGTGTTGGTTTGCGGGTCGCGTCCCGGGTACCACGGCACGCGGCCGTTGAGCACTCCGGAGCGCTCGATGATCTCGGCGACGGTGTGTTCCTGACGGAAGGCCATGACGTGCACGCCGTGCACGCCCTTGATGGTGCGGATCTCCTGGATGAGATCGATGCAGAGGAGCCGGCCCTCGGCGGCCGGGTCGGCGGCGCCTGCCATGCGCTTGACCACCTCATCGGGGATGTGCACGCCCGGTACATGGCTGCGGATCCACTCGGCCGACTTGGCGGAGCGCAGCGGTCCGACCCCGACGAGGATGAAAACCTTGCCGTTGAGGCCCAGATCCTCCACCTGGCGCATGAAGGTGCGCAGCAGCGGCACGTCGTAGCACCACTGGGTCTGGATGAACTGCGCGCCGGCGGCGACCTTTTTCGCGAGGCGCTGCGCGCGCCATTCGGTGGGCTGGGCGAAGGGATTTTCCGCCGCGCCGAGCAGCACGCGCGGGGCGCAGGTGATCTTGCGGCCGGAGAGGAACCGATGCTCATCGCGCAGCGTCCGCGCGGTCTCGAGCAGCGTCATGCAATCGAGGTCGAACACCGGCAGCGCCTGCGGGTGGTCCCCCGCCTGCACGCCATCGCCCGTGAGACACAACACGTTGCAGACCCCCATCGCCGCTCCGCCGAGGATGTCGCCCTGGATGGCGATGCGGTTCTTGTCGCGGCAGGAAATCTGCATCACCGGCGCGTAGCCCATGCGGGTGAGGAGGGCACAGACGGCCATGCTCGACATGTGGCAGTTGGCACCCGAGCCGTCGGTGGCGTTGATGGCATCGACGTAGCCGTCGAAGACGCGCGCGCGACGGTAGACGTCCTCCGGGTCGGCGGAGTCGGGCGGATCGAGCTCGGTCGTCACCGCGAACTGTCCCGCGCGCAGCACGCGCTCGAACCTCCCGGGGGAGGTATGGCCCGGGAGGATCGGCAGCGGATAGCCCGGAACCGGCTCGTCCTCGAACCTCACGGCGCGGCTCCCACGCGCGCGCGCACGACGCGCAGCCACGAGGACCGGCCCTGGAGGCGCCGGTCGACGGCGACCTGCACGGTGCGCAGCGCATCCATCCCTCCGGGGATGCGCGCGCTGCCGGCGAAGGCTTCGACCCACACGCACTTCATCTCCGGGCGCACCTCACAGTGGCCGTTGGCGCGCACGCCGCCGCACGGCCCGTTGCGCAGGTTTTTCGGGCAGTTCATCGGGCACGACATGCCGGTGGAGGAGAGGATGCACTGGCCGCACATGCGGCAGTCGAAGAGGAGCCCTTTGACCATTTTCTCGACGCGCGCCGCGGGTCGCTCGAGCCGCTCATAGCCGATCCGGCGGAACAGCGGGTCGAGCGCCACCAGCACGGACTCGAGGCCACGGTAGAAGGTGTTCAGTCCCCGCGCGTGGCGCACCGACCACTGCCGTACTGCGTACATCTTCAGGAGCCCGCCGCGAGACCCTTGGCGCGGATCAAGGCTTCGAGAGCGGCATCGCTGAAGCGCGCCTCGAGGCGCGCGGCCTCGGCCGCGGCTTCCGCCTTGAGGTCCTCGCCGCAGGGCCGGGGATCCGAGCGCTTCCAGTCGGCGAGGTAAGCGTCGGAGCTTCCCTTGCCGGCACGCATGGCGGCGCGGTCGACCGCTTCCTGGAAGCGCGCGGACAGCTGGACCTTGGCCGTCTCGCGGCCGCGTTTCACGACCACCTGCGCGGGAATGTCGCGCCAGGAAATGATGATCAGGCTGGCCATGCCGCGGCGTCCTGGCCCGCGACCAGCGCCGCGAGATGCGTGCCGAGCTGTCCGTATCCGGTGAAACGATACTCAAACTCGAAGCCGAAGCGCGCGGCGATGTCGCGTGCGCGCTCGATGGCGCCCGGCGTCTCGACCTGCGCGAGGTACACGAGCTTCCGGTAGTTACGGAAATACTCGCGCGCGAGCTCTGGGTGACGGTCGAGCCCGAGCGTACGGACCACGAGGCGCTCGAAGTGCCGTAGCAGGAAGTCGGTCAGATAGAAGGTGCCGGGTTCCGCGTCGGCAAGTTGCGCAAAGACGCGCGGCGTCGCCAGGAACTCATAGCAATGCGCGCCCGGCAGCCGCTCGACGCCTTCTTCCTTCAGTAGCGCATCGAGGGCGCCGCCTGTCCCGCAGTCGGCGTACACGACGAAGATCTGTGCGTAGCGGTCGCGATTCGCCCGGATTTCCGCGCGCACCGCGGGCGCTATGCGCTCGGGGCGATTGTGCAGCTGCGCCGGAAGGCAATGCACCGCGAGCGAGCGCCAGCCGTTGGCACGCCGCAGGGCTGCGATCTCGCGGCCGAGCGCCCCGCAGGCGATCAGGAGCGTGCCGCGCGGCGTGTCCATGGACTGCGCCTGGCGGCTTCAGGCCGCGGTGGCGGCGCGCGACCCGGCCGTGGCCGCACGGCGCGCCGCGACCAGGCTCTTGGCGGTCTCGACCGCGATCGCGGCGTCGCGGCAGTAGGCATCGGCCCCCACCGCCTTGCCGAATTCCTCGTTGAGGGGCGCGCCGCCGACCAGCACGATGTAGTCGTTGCGGATGCCAGTCTCCTTCATCTTGTCGATGACGACCTTCATGTAGGGCATGGTGGTCGTGAGCAGCGCCGACATGCCGAGGATGTCGGGCTTGTGCTGTTCGAGCGCCGCCAGATACTTCTCGACCGGATTGTTGATGCCGAGGTCGATGACCTCGAAGCCCGCGCCCTCGAGCATCATCGATACGAGATTCTTGCCGATGTCGTGGATGTCGCCCTTCACGGTGCCGATGACGATCTTGCCGATCGGCGGCACGCCGGTCTCGGCGAGCAGCGGGCGCAGGATCTCCATGCCGCCCTTCATGGAGTTGGCAGCGAGCAGCACCTCGGGCACGAACAGAATACCGTCGCGGAAGTCGATGCCGACGATGCGCATGCCTTCGACGAGCGCGTCGTTCAGGGTCTTCTCGGCACTCCAGCCGCGCCCGAGGAAGATCCTGGTCGCTTCCTCGACCTCGGCCTTCAGGCCGTTGTAGAGGTCATCGTGCACCTGCTCGATGAGCTCCTGGTCGTTGAGATCGCGTAGATTGAATTCGCCTTCGGGCGTCTCGGCCATGGGGGAAATCTCCATGCGCGACTTAAGCTTAGGCGCGCGAGCTTACGGCGGGATGGTAAGGGTGGGGCGGCAGGGGCAAATGCTGGCACGCGACCAGGACATGTCCGCAGGCGACAGCGCTGCGCGTTAAGGCAAAGCGCCGCCGGAACGGGCCTCAAAGCGGGGCGATCTCACCGCGTGCACCCGGGACGACCTTGCCGTGGCGGCTCAGGCGCTCGGCGCTCGGCGGGCAGCCGAACTGGGCGCGATAGCAGCGCGAGAAGTGCGGCGGCGACTGGAAGCCGCACGCAGTCGTGATGTCGATGATGGGCATCGAGGTCTGCAGCAGCAGCTCGCGCGCGCGGCGCAGGCGCATCTGCAGGTAATAGCGCTTCGGCACGCAATTCAGGTGCCGCTTGAAGAGCCGCTCGATCTGGCGGCGCGAGAGACCGGTCGCAGAGGCGATCTCATCGAGCGATAGCGGGCGCTCGATGTTGTCCTCCATGAGCTGCGCGACCTTGATGAGGCTCTCGTGGCTCACGCCGAGCTGGGCGCGCAGCGGCACGTACTGGCGATCGCGGTCGCTGCGGATGCGGTCGACGATGAACTGCTCGGAGATCAGCTGCGAGATGCGCGCGCCGAGCTTCTGCTCCACCAGGTGCAGCATCAGATCGAGCGGAGCGACGCCGCCCGAGCAGGTGAAGCGGTCGCGATCGATCGTAAAAAGCTGATCCGACAGGTGAATGCGCGGGAACTCCTCACGCAGCGCCGAGAGGTTCTCCCAGTGGATGGTGGCGCGGTACTTGTCCAGCAGCCCCGCCTTGGCCAGTGCGTAACCGCCGGTGCAGAGCGCGCCCAGGGGCACGCGCCGCTCTGCCAGGCGCTTCAACGCCGCGAGTACCTTGGGCGAGACCGCATCCTGGACCTCGACGCCGCCGCAGACGAAGAGGATGTCGAAGCCTCCGGCCTGATCGAGCGCAATCGTCGGGGAGAGCTGCAGGCCGTTGCTCGCGGGGGTCGGCTGGCCATCGAGGCTCACGATCGCCCATTCGTACACCGGCTGTCCGGTGAGAATGTTCGCCATGCGCAGCGGCTCGACCGCGTTCGAGAGCGCGATCATCGAATAGCGCGGGAGCGTCAGAAAGGCGAACTTGCTTCGGGGCAGGGTCACATGCCGGATTTTACGCCTTTCTTGCCTGATTGCGACAGGCTCAGGAACAGGGTTTGGGATCTTGGCCGGGCCGGCTAGCGCCGGGCGCGCGGGTGAGGTCCCGCGCGCGACGTCTGCGCAAGACGAGTGCGCATGGAAAATGCGCATGAGCCCTGCGCACAAGCCATGCGCACGAGCTCCGCGCGTGAGCCCCGCGCATGAGCCCCGCGCATGGGCCAGGCGTGCATGACGTGCGCGTGAGTAATGCGCATAAGACATAAGTAACAGCCGGCAAGTGTCCAGGGTCGGCTGAGTTAGCCTGAAGGCCGTGCAGGCGGTGCAGAAGCGACCCGTGAACCTGAGCGTGAGCGCCGAGATCCTAGGCGCTGCCCGGCAGGCCGGCATCAATCTCTCAGCGCTGTTTGAGCAAGCCCTCATGGGGGAGCTGGCGCGCTTGAGGCGTCTGCGGTGGCGGGAGGAAAACGCTCGCGCCGTCGCGGCTTACAACGAGTATCTGGCGTCGAACGCGACCTGCTTCGAGGGTCGATGGGACGAGTGAGTGCCGCAGTTCGCCGTATATCGCAACGAGAACCCGGGGAGCAGCGCGGACTTTCCTTTCCTGGTCGACGTCCAGGCGGACTTGTTCGAAGAACTGGATACCCGGGTGGTCATCCCGCTTGCCAAGGCTGCGGAGCTGACCGGCTTCCCCATGCTGTACCTGGCCCCGGTGGTCGCTTTCCAGGGCGAGCCCTACGCATTGTTGACACCGCAGCTCGCCGGCATCGCGCGCTGCGAGCTGGGTCCGCAGGCTGGCAGCCTGGCCGATCAGGAGCGCGCAATATCAGCCGCGATCGACTTCCTTCTGCGGGGCTTTTGACCGGTCACCCGGTTGGCGGTGAGCGCCTAGGCACGCAGCTCGAGGTTGTCCGGATCGTACGGCGACTCGCGCACCACGGTGGCGTGTTTGCGCTCGCCGAGGATCTCGATGGTGAGGCGGGTACCGGGCTCGGCAAGCGCCGTGCGCACATAGCCGATCGCCAGGCTCTTCCTCAGGCAGTGCCCGTAATAGCCGGAGGTCGCGCGGCCGACCATGCGGCCACCCGAGTCGAACAGCGGCTCGTTCCCCACGGGGTCGGCGTCGGTGACGCCCTGCACCTCGAGGGTGACGAAGCGGTTGGGGACGCCGGCCTCGAGCTGCTTCTCGAGCGCCTCGCGCCCGATGAAGGGACCCTTGCCCATGCGCACGAAGCGATCGAGGCTCGCCTCGAAGGGGGTGTAGTCGGGCGTCAGGTCGCTGCCCCACATGCGGTAGGACTTCTCCATGCGCAGCGACTCCATGGCGCGCATTCCGACCATGCCGATGCCGTGCGCTTTGCCCGCCTCGAACAACGCATCGAACAGGCTATGTGCGTACTCGATGGGGAAGTGCAGCTCCCAGCCGAGCGCGCCGACGAAGTTGACGCGCAGGGCGTAGACATCGACCGCCAGTCCCGCTTCGATGACCTGGACGGTGAGCCAGGGGAAGGAGTTGTTGTCGAGCGGCGTGTCGGTGAGCTCGGCGAGCACCGCGCGCGATTTCGGTCCCGCGAGCACGAAGGTGCCGCGGCTGTTGGTGATGTTGCGCAGCCCGACGGAGCCGTCCCTGGGGACCGTCTTGAAGAGGTAGTCGCTGTCGTAACGCTCGGCCGCACCGGCGCTCACCACGTAGAAGTGCTGCTCGGCGATCCGGGTGATGGTGAATTCCGAGCGGATGCCGCCGCGGCGCGTGAGGGCATGCGACAGCGCCATGCGTCCGACCTTGGCTGGCACCTTGTTGGCGACCAGCCCGTCGAGCCAGGCTTCGGCGCCGGGGCCCGTGACCTCGTGCTTGGTGAAGGGCGTGAGATCGATGACGCCGACGCGCTCGCGCATGAGCCGCGCCTCGTTGCCGACGTGCTCGAAGTAGTTGCTGCGGCGGAAGCTCCAGCGATCCTTGCGCTCGACGCCGGGGGGCGCGAACCAGTTGGCACGCTCCCACCCGTAGCGCTGGCCCCAGACCGCGCCCCGGGCGGTCAGCTTGTCGTAGACAGGACTGGTTTTCGCGGGTCGCCCGTCGGGCCGCTCCTCGTCGGGATAGTGGATCGTGAAGACGTTCCGGTAGGTCTCCTCATTCTTCTTCACCACGTAGCGTTTGGACGTGTAGGCGCCGAAACGGCGCGGATCGACCGCCAGCATGTCGATGCCGGGCTCGCCCTCGACGATCCACTCGGCGAGCTGCCAGCCCGCGCCGCCGGCGGCGGTGATGCCGAAGCTATGGCCCTCGTTGAGCCACACCTTCGGCAGGCCCCAGGCCGGGCCGATGAGCGGGCTGCCGTCGGGCGTGTAGGAGATGGGGCCGTTGACGATGTCCTTGATGCCGCAGTTCTCGAGTGCCGGCACGCGGCGCGTCGCGGCCTCGACGTGCGGCACGAGCCGATCGAGATCGCCGGGGAAGAGGCTTCGGCCGAACCAGTCGGGGACGCCGTCGGCGAAGCGCGCCGGCGCTCCCTTCTCGTAGGGACCGAGAATCCAGCCCCTGCGCTCCTCGCGCAGGTAATACGACTTGTCGGACTCGCGCAGCACCGCAAGCTCGCGCCCGCCGCCCTTGCGGTAGGCGACGAGCTCGGGCGACTCGTCGTAGACGATGTATTGATGCTCGACCGGGATCGCCGGCACGTTGAGGCCGAGGAGCTTGCCCGTCTGGCGGGCGTAGTTGCCGGTCGCGAGCACCAGGTGCTGGGCGACGATGTCTCCCTGGTTCGTGCGCACCTTCCATTCGCCGCCCGGCGTGCGCTCGAAGGCGGTGGCCTCGGTGTGCTCGTGGATTTCGGCGCCCGCATTGCGCGCACCCTTGCGCAGCGCCATGGTGAGGTCGGCGGGCGCGATGTGCCCGTCGTGCGGGTGGTAGAGCGCGCCGACGATGGCGGGCGTCTCGGCGCTGCCGCCCAGGTCGATGAGCGGCCAGAGCTCCTTGACGCGCGCGGGTGTGATGACCTCGAAGGGCACCCCGATCGTGTTGGCCGTGCCGCAGTACTTCTGGTACTCATCCATGCGATCGCGATGGGTCGCGAGGCGCAGGTTCCCCGTGACGTGGAAGCTCACGTCCTGTCCGGTCTCGGCGGGCAGCTTCTTATAGAGATCGACCGAGTACTTGTGCAGCTGGCCGACCGTGTAGCTCATGTTGAAGAGCGGCAGGAGGCCGGCGGCGTGCCAGGTGGAGCCGGCGGTGAGCTCGGAGCGCTCGATGAGAGCGATGTCCGTCCAGCCCTTCTTCGCCAGGTGATAGAGCGTGCTGACGCCCACCACGCCGCCGCCGATGACGAGGACCCGAACGTGTGTTTTCACGGGATGATTCTCCGGCGCCTGGGAGGGCCTGCGGCGCAGTGTAGCCACGGACGGCGCCGCCGGCGCTCCAATTGCGACAGCGGCTTGCCCGATTTAGTCCGCGCCGGGGCTCAGGACACCCCGCGCGCAGCTTCGCTCAGGAAGGCGCTCACGTAAGGCGCGAAAGAGCGCCATACCTCGATGCGGAACACCTCGGCGCCGGTGCGCCACAAAACGATCTCGGCCTTGCCGAGCATCGTGCGCGTGCACATGCCGGCAGGAAAGACCGTCGGATCGAGATCGAGGGGGCAGCCCGCGCCGAGGAGCAGACGCGCATCCGGACCACTCACCTCGAGCGCGACCTGGCGGTGACTCACGTCGACGAGCGAATGCGCGAGACCCGCGAGCGCGGCGCCGAGCGCCGCGGCGCACTCCTGCGCCGTGTGCTCGCCCGAAATCAGCAGCCACTCGTCGGGCCCGAGCCAGAGCGCCGCGCAATCGCCCTGCGCGGTGGCGCGGCACGCCACCGCCGGCAGCGCGAGCTTGAGGGCGCCTTTGGCGGCGAGGCGCGCCTCGGGCCCACCGCGCAGGATCCAGCGCGCCGCGGGCGGCAGCGGGCGGACGCCCGAGCTCGTGGCGAGGAGTGGTGCGCGACGCGCGCTGTGGAGGTCAGGCATGGAGCCGCTTGCCTTCAGGATCGTAGAACACGGGGGAGGCGACCTCGACCGCGGCGTCGCCCGCTGGTCCCGGCACGTAGAGCGTCTGCCCCGTGCGTGCGCGCCCGCCGGAGATGAGCGCCAGGGCGATCGAGCGTCCGAGCACGGCGCTGTAATAAGAGGAGGTCACGTGCCCGAGGGGCTTCGTCGGCGGCGGCACCCGCGGCTCGGCCAGCACCTGCGCCCCTTCCTCCAGCACGACCTGCGGATCCTTAGTCAGGAGGCCGACCAGTTGCCGGCGGTCCGGCGCGCCCATGGCGGGGCGCTGCAATGAGCGCATGCCGACGAAATCGGGCTTGGCCTTGCCGATCGCCCTTGCAAGTCCCGCATCGTCGGGCGTGACCGTCCCGTCCGTGTCCTGTCCGACGATGATGTAGCCCTTTTCGGCGCGCATCACGTGCATGGCCTCGGTGCCGTAGGGCGTCATGCCGTGCGGACGGCCCGCGTCCCAGATCGCTTCCCACACCGCCGGTCCGAAATCCGCCGGCACGTTGACCTCGAAGCCGAGCTCGCCGGTGAAGCTCACGCGAAAGAGCCGCATCGGCACGCCGCAGATGCGCGCCTCCCCCACGCTCATGTGCGGCATGGCCGGCGCGGAGATGTCGATGTCGACGAGCCCCGCCAGCACCGCGCGCGCCGCCGGGCCCTGCACCGCGATCACGGCCCATTGCTCCGTGGTCGAGGTCAGCCACACCTTGAGATCGCTCCACTCGGTCTGCAGGTAGTCCTCCATCAGCGCGAGCACCCGCGGCGCGCCGCCGGTGGTGGTCGTCACGTGGAAGCGGTCGGCGGCGATGCGCGCCACGACGCCGTCGTCGTAGAGGAAGCCGTCATCGCGCAGCAGCACCCCGTAGCGCGCGCGGCCGACGGCGAGCCGGTCCCAGGCGTTGACGTACATGCGGTTCATGAACGTCACGGCGTCGCTCCCCACGACCTCGATCTTGCCGAGCGTCGAGGCATCGAAGATGCCGCAGGTGCTGCGCACCGCGCGGCACTCGCGCGCGACCGCCGCGTGCATGTCCTCACTGTCGCGTGGAAAGTAGCGAGCGCGCTTCCAGAGGCCGACGTCCTCGAAGACCGCGCCCCGGCCCGCGGCCCAGCCGTGCATCGGGGTGGTGCGGATCGGATCGAAGAGCTCACCGCGAGCCACTCCGGCGAAGCTGCCGAAGGTGACCGGCGTGTACGGCATGCGAAACGTCGTGAGCCCCACCTCGGGGATGCTCTTGCCGAGGGTGTGCGATACGAACCCGAGGGCGTTGATGTTCGAGGTCTTGCCCTGATCGGTCGCCATGCCGGTGGTGGTGTAGCGCTTGACGTGCTCGATCGAGCGGAAGCCCTCGCGCGTCGCGAGCGCGAGGTCTTTGGTGGTGACGTCGTTCTGCCAGTCGACGAAGGCCTTGGCGCGTGCGCGCCGGGGCTGGGGCAGCGCGCCCACGAAGCCATGCGCCGCGGCGGCCGCGTCGGGGACGGGTGGCGGCGGGG
>JASHQW010000231.1 GCA_030038875.1 Gammaproteobacteria bacterium
CGAGGCGCGGCACCGGTCCGCCGAAGCCGAGGCTCACTCGCGCGAGCGCGCTCTTGGCGGGGGGGCTGAGATCGAAGGCGAGGAGTCCCAGGTTGCGCAGCAGCCCTACCCCGAATCGCTCGTCGCCAAAGAGCCGCACGAGCCCGTCGGTGAAGCGCGTGACGCCGCTGCGGTCGCGCGCGCGCCAGGCGGCGAAACGCTCGAGGAGCCCCGGCGCGCCGAGGTCGCCGGTGCTGCCGGCAATCACCTCCGCCAGCATGGCCGCATCGCGCAGTCCGAGGTTGAAGCCCTGGCCGGCGACCGGATGCAGCGCCTGCGCCGCATTGCCGATCAGCACCGTGCGGGTCGCCACCGGCGAGGCGGCGCGCGTCAGCTTCAAGGGATAGGACGCACGGCGGCCGGCCCGCACGAAGCGCCCGGCGCGCCAGCCGAAGCGCGACTGCAGCTCGGCGAGCCAGGCGGCGTCATCGAGCGCCAGCACTCGCGGAGCGTCGTCGCGGCGGCATGCCCAGATGACGCTCAGCGTTCCATCGGCGAGCGGCAGCACGGCGAGCGGACCCGCCGGAGTGAAGCGCTCATGGGCGATCCCGCCGTGCGGCGTGTCGCATGCCACGTTGGCGACGACCGCCACCTGCTCATAGTCCTCGACGGCCGCCTCGATGCCCGCGGCGCGGCGCACCTGCGAGTGCGCGCCGTCGGCCGCGACGACCAGCCGCGCCACCACTGTCTCGCGCCGTCCCTCGCTCGCGACCTCGAGCCGCACGCCGACGGCGTCGATCGCGACGTTCTCGACCTGCCCGGGGACCCGCAGCGAGAGCTCCTTAGCCTCCGGGAGGCGGCCCCAGAGTGCCGCGCCGATCCTGCGGTTGGGAACGACGTAACCGAAGGCGTCGATCCCCTGCTCCGCGGCCGAGAGACGCGCGCTGCCGAAGCGGCCGGCGTCCGAGACGTGGATGGCGCGGATGGGGGCGGCCTCGGGGGCGATCGCGTCCCAGATCCCGAGGCCCTCGAAGATCCTGCGGCTCGCGTTACCGAGCGCCGTCGTGCGCTCATCGAAGCTCGGCTGGGCCGTTGCGCCGAAGGGCACCGCCTCGACCAGGATTAGCCGCACGCCGGTGCCGATGAGCGCCGCAGCCAGGCTCGCGCCCACCATCCCACCGCCGACGACGGCTACGTCGGCCTCGAGCGGGTCCAAAGGGGCTTGGTCACTCATAGTCGAAGGTGCGTGCCTTCAGCCCTGGGCCATGACGGCCTCGATCTGCTCGGGATCCTTCGGCGCCCGTGCGCTGAGCACCTCCGCCCCGCGCCGCGTCACCAGCACGTCGTCCTCGATGCGGATGCCGATGTTGCGGAAACGCCGGGGCACGCCGCGCGCGCCTGCGGCCAGGTAGATGCCCGGCTCGATGGTGAGCGTCATCCCGGGCTCGAGCACGCGCCACTCGTCGCCGACCTTGTAGTCGCCGACGTCGTGCACGTCGAGCCCCAGCCAGTGCCCGGTGCGATGCATGAAGAAACGCCGGTAGGCGCCGCTGCGGATGAGCGCGGCGAGGCGCCCCTTCAGGAGCCCGAGCTTCATCAGCCCCTGGGTAATGACCCGCACGGCCGCCTCGTGCGGCTCGTTCCAATGATTGCCGGGGCGCACGCGCGCGATGGCGGCGCGATTGGCTTCCAGCACCACCTCGTAAACCGCGCGCTGCTCGGGCGTGAAGCGGCCGTTGATAGGGAAGGTTCGGGTGATGTCCGATGCGTAGTACCCGAACTCGCACCCGGCGTCGACCAGCAGCAGCTCGCCGTCGGCCAGCGGCTGGTCGTTGTCGCGGTAGTGGAGGATGCAGCTGTTGGCGCCGCCGCCTACGATCGGGTGGTAGGCGGTGTCGGCATTGTGGCGGCGGAACTCGTGCAGCAGCTCCGCCATCACCTGGTACTCCGTGGCTCCCGGCCGGCAGAAGCGCATGACGCGCAGATGGGCGCGCGCGGCGATACGCGCCGCGGTGCGCATCAGGTCGAGCTCGCCGCGCGACTTGTAGAGGCGCATGTCGTGCAGCAGATGATCGAGCGCGACGAACTCCTGGGGCGGATGGCGGCCGTTCCTCGCCTGGGTCCTCAGGCCGTTCACCCAGCCGACGACCCGCTGATCGAAGTCCGGGTAGGCGCCCATGGTGTAGTAGACCCGGGTGCGGTTCTCGAGCAGGCCCGGCAGGATCTCGTCCATGTCGGTGATGGGAAACGCGTCGTCGGCGCCGAAGTCGCGCGCCGCGCCCCGCGGGCCCGCGCGCCGTCCGTCCCAGGTCTCGCGCGCGGGGTCACGCTCGCGCACGAACAGGATGTACTCGGCCTGCTCGCGCCCCGGAACGAGCACCGCCACGGCCTCGGGCTCGCCGAAGCCGGTGAGGTACTGGAAGTCGCTGTCCTGGCGGTAGGGGTATTCGACGTCGCTATTGCGGTGCCGTACGGGCGCCGCGGGCAGCACCGCGATCGAATCACGTCCCATCAGGCGCATCAGCTGATGGCGGCGGCGCGCAAACTCGTCTCTCGCCATGGGTGCCTAGTGCAGCGGGGCCGGGTCCGGGAGGGGTGCGTGTCGCAGCGGCGCGAGCTCCTCGAACAGCAGCTGCACTCCGACGCGCACGAACTCGACCAGCTCGGCGTAGGCACCCTCGTTCGAGTCCTCGCCCTGCTCGTCGTCGACCCCGGCGCGGGTGATCTCGGTGAGATCGCGCACGATCTCGCCGACGTCCCCCGGCAATCCGCTCGCGTCGGTTATCGAGCCGGAGCCCAGCCCGTAGAGAAATCCCTGGCACCACTGCGCGAGCGCCGTGGTGCGCAGCGCGAGCGGCTGCGCGTCGCTCGGCAGCAGCGGCTCGAACTCCATGTCGGTCTGCTCGAGTGCCGCGGCCGTGGCCGTATAGAGCCCGTAGAGAGTATCGGCGGCGGCGGCGTCCGCGCGTCCCTCGGGGAGGATCTCCCGCAGCCAGTCCTGGAAGCTGAAATCGGCCAGCGCGCACAGACAGCCGACGAGCGTGCCGTGTGCTTCGGCGGCTTCGGTCAGCGAGCGCTCCCTGGAAAGCAGCTGCTCGATGTCGGCGTAATCGGGCTGATTCATGGGGACGCCGCATTATAGTTGAGTCGAATTGACCGCACGAAGAGCGCGGCTCTATAGTCCTGTGCCATGAACGACAACACAAAAACACAACTCGATCTCGAGCTCACCCGCCTCACGAAGCGTATCGACGAGCTGCTGGCGATGCTCGATCACCTGAAGGAAGAGAACCGCGCTCTCAAGGCACGCCACGAGTCCCTGGCCGGCGAACGCGCCTCGCTGATGCACAAGAACGAGCAGGTGCGCACGCGTGTCGAGGCCATGATCGGCCGCCTTAAGACTCTCGAGCACGGCGCGTGAGTCCGCCGGACCAGGCGCGCGTGAGCGTGCGCATCATGGACAAGGAGTATGTGGTGGCGTGCGCGTACGAGGAGCGCTCGGCGCTCCTGGACGCCGCCGAGTTCCTCAATACCCGCATGCGCGAGATCCGCGACAGCGGCAAGGTCGTGGGTCTCGACCGCATCGCGGTCATGGCCGCGCTCAACCTCGCCCATGAGTTCCTCAAGCTGCGCGACCGTGAGACCAGGATCGACAGCGGCGCCGGGCACCGGGTGCGCTCGCTCCGGGAGCGCGTCGAGAGCGCCCTCGGCAAGGGCCAGCAGCTCGATCTGTGATGCGACGGGAGTCTCAAGCACGCCCCGCGCGCATGGTGTACATTCGTCACCAGCGTCGCCTGCGGTGTTCGACAGCGGACCGGGTTACCTCGGACCCTAATTGAAACACCCTCGGGACTCAGCGCTTGCGGCAGCATTGTGCAGGTCCGCATTTTTGAGCGGAAAGCCTTACCTGCGGCAGCTCGTCCCACCTGTTGCTCTGGTTCGAGAGCAACGGCTCGCACCGGCACATGCGGGTGGCGCTGCCTGATTCCACACTGGCTTCGGACCGCAGGTCGCTGCGGGCCGAGCTCAACGCGCGACGTCATGCCGTCAGCCCCGCCGAGCGCGCCGCGGCCGCGCGGCGCGCGGCGCTCAACGCCGACCGGGCGCTGCATCTTTGCGCCGGGCAATGCATCGCCGTCTACGCCACCCTGGCCGCGGAGCTCGACTCGGCGCCGCTCATCGCACTGGCGCAGTCGCGCGGCTGCCGCGTCTTTCTGCCGCGCATCGATCGCCGGCGCCGCTCCCGCAGCATGCGCTTCGTCGAGCTCGGCGGCGTGCTGCGCGAGAACCGCTTCGGGATAGGCGAGCCGGAGGGCCTCGCCACGATCGGCGCACGCTGGCTCAACCTGGTGTTCCTGCCGCTCCTCGGCTTCGACCGGCGGGGCTTGCGCCTCGGCACCGGGGGCGGCTTCTACGACCGCGCCTTCGCCTTCCGACAGCTGCGCCGCGTGTGGCACAAGCCGCATCTGGTGGGGTTTGCTTATGCATTCCAGCAGGTCGGGCAGCTCGCCGCGGCGCCGCACGACGTGGCACTGGACGCGGTCGTGACTGACCAGGGGTTCATGCGATGCACTATTGGCTGATGAAGACCGAGCCGACCACCTTCGGCGTCGAGCAACTCGCCGCCGCCCCGCACCACACCACGGGCTGGGACGGCGTGCGCAACTACCAGGCGCGCAACATGCTGCGCGACCAGATGAAAAAGGGCGACCAGGCCTTCATGTACTACTCGAGCACCGAGGTTCCGGGCATCGTGGCCGTCATGGAGGTCGTGCGAGAGGGTTATCCCGACCCGACCGCCTTCGATCGCAAGCACGAGCACTACGATCCGGACAGCGACCGCAAGAATCCCCGCTGGTTCATGGTGGACGTCGAGCTCAAGCGCCGCCTCGCGCGCACCATCGCGCTGGAAGAGCTGCGAGCGCATGCGGACCAGGAGCTCAAGGGAATGGTGCTGCTGCGCCCGGGCAACCGCTTGTCGGTCACGCCGGTCGAGAGCGCGCACTGGAAGTTCATTCTCTCGCTCGAGTCGCGCGCGCCGTCGGCGTGAGCGCGCTCACCGAGCGCGCCGCGCACCGCGCTCGATCAGTCGAGAGCGCTCCGCGACTAGCACACTTCGCGCGCGCTCGCTTGTAATTTCGATTCGCGTGTATATACTCGGACCTCGGACTAACCCGTCACACTTGGAGAGCCAACATGGCGAAGGCAAAAAAGAAGGCCAAGAAGAAAGCCAGCAAGAAGAAATAGGCCTTAACTCGGCGGTCGCGTAAGTGGCCGCCGAGTCGAATTGGACCGACTGTGCCCGCTCATCAAAGCGGGCACAGTCGTTTCTGATGCTTAACTTCGCGAGGGGGATGCATGTCGGCGGACTCTGACGCAAAGAAAAAGCGCGCGGCGCAAGCCGCACTCGAGCTGCTGGCGGACGAGAGCATCATCGGCGTCGGCACCGGCTCGACCGTCAATCTCTTCATTGACGGTCTCGCGCGGCTGCGGCACCGCCCGCGCCGTGCGGTATCGAGCTCCGAGACGAGCACCGCGCGGCTCGCCGCCGCCGGCATCGAGGTACGCGACCTGAACGAGGTGAGGGAGCTCAACCTCTATATCGACGGCGCCGACGAGGCGACCGCGGCGCGGCATCTCGTCAAGGGCGGCGGGGGTGCGCTGACGCGCGAGAAGATCATTGCGGCGGCCGCGCGGCGCTTCGTGTGCATCATCGACGATACCAAGCTGGTCGAGACCCTCGGACGCTTCCCTCTGCCCGTCGAGGTGATCCCCATGGCACGCACGCTGGTAGCGCGCGAGCTCGCCGCGCGCGGCGGGCGGCCGTTGTGGCGCGAGGGATTCGTCACCGACAACGGCAACCACATCCTCGACGTCCACGGCCTCACGATCACCGACCCGGTGGCGCTCGAGCGTGAGCTCAACCAGCTCACCGGCGTCGTCACGGTCGGGCTGTTCGCCGTCCGCCCGGCGGACCTGCTGATCGTCGGCACGGCGCGGGGCGTTGATACCCGCTGAAGTCTCAGTGCAGGTTGCCGGCGACGAAGTCCCAGTTCACCAGCTGCCAGAAGCTCCTGAGATAGGCGCCGCGATCGTTGCGGTGATCGATGTAATAGGCGTGCTCCCACATGTCGCAGGTGAGCAGCGGCTGCTGTCCGTCGCGCAAGGGCGTATGCGCATTGGGAGTCGTCACGATCCGCACCGCGCCGCCGCGGTCCTTGATGAGCCAGGCCCAGCCGGAGCCGAACACCGCGACCGCGGCCCGGGTGAACTCGCTCTGCAGAGTCTCGAGTCCGCCGAAGCTGCGCAGCGTGCCCTCGAGATCCTTGCCTGGGGTCTGGCGGCGCGGTGACAGGCACCTCCAGAGGAACGCGTGGTTCCATGCCTGCGCGGCGTTGTCGTACAGCGTGCCGTCGGCGCCCATCACCAGCTCATCGAGCGCCGAGTGCTGCTGGGGAGTGCCGCGGATCAGCCGGTTCACGTTATCGATGTAGGCCTGGTGGTGCTTGCCGTAGTGGTAGTCGAGGGTCGCGCGCGACATGTACGGCTCGAGCGCATTGCGGGCATAGGGAAGCGGGGGCAGCCGGATCGTCGATTCAGCGGTCGCCATGGGAACCTCCTGGCAGTGCGCCATCCGTGGGTGTGCGGCGCTGCGCCTCTTGGACAGCGACGCGGCGACGAAGTGCCGCGAGGTAACCTGCGATCGGCCTCGAAATGGAAAAGGCCCGTCGATTGACGAGCCCTTTCTGATTTGGCTGGGGGACTAGGATTCGAACCTAGGTAAACGGAGTCAGAGTCCGTTGTCCTACCACTAGACGATCCCCCA
>JASHQW010000036.1 GCA_030038875.1 Gammaproteobacteria bacterium
TCGGTGAGCCCGCGCGCCCCGCCGGTGCACTCGGTGACGTCCTCGCCGGTGAGCTCGATGTGCACTCCGCCGAGATAGGACCCGAGGTCCGCGTGAATGCGGAAGGCGAGCTCGAGCTCTTTGAGAATGTTCTCGAAGCGCCGCGTCTTGAGACCCCCGGTCGTCGTCTCGGTGTTGCCGTGCATGGGATCGCACACCCACAGCACCGTCTGTCCGGTCTGGCGGACCGCCTCGATGGCCTTCGGCAGCGCGGCGGCGACCTCCTTGGCCCCGAAGCGGTGAATGAACGTGAGCCGGCCCGGCTGGTTCTGCGGGTTGAGCGTCGTCACCAGTCCCTGCAGCCAGGCGGCATCCATCGCTGAGCCCACCTTGACGGCGATGGGATTGGAGATGCCGCGGAAGTATTCGACATGGGCGCCGTCGATTGCCGCGGTGCGCATGCCGATCCACGGCAGGTGGGTCGAGAGGTTGTACCAGCGGTTCTGGCGCGGGATGAAGCGCGTCTGCGCCTGCTCGTAGTTGAGATGCAGCCCCTCGTGGCTCGCGTAGAAGTCGACGAGCGTCGCCTCGTGGACCTGCCGCCCGCTGATGCCTTCGAAGAAATCAAGCGCGTCGCCGATCGAGCGGACGATGCGCTGATAGGCGTCCTTGAGGGGCGCCTGATGCACGAACCCGAGATCCCAGTACTCGGGGTGATGCAGATCCGCGAACCCGCCCTCGACCAGAGCGCGCACGAAGTTGAGCGTGAGCGCCGCGCGCTCGTAGCCGCGCAGGAGCAGCATCGGGTCGGCGGCGCGCGCCTCGGCGGTGAACTCCGGCCGGTTGACGAGATCGCCGCGGTAGCTCGGCAGCGTCACCCCGTCGCGGGTCTCGGTGTCGGCGGAGCGCGGCTTGGCGTACTGGCCGGCCATACGGCCGACGCGGATGATGGGTTTCTTGAGCCCGTGCAGCAGCACCAGGCTCATCTGCAGCAGGATCTTCAGCTTCTTCGCGATCGTGTCGGATTCGCAGTCGACGAAGGTCTCGGCGCAATCCCCACCCTGCAGGAGGAACGCCTCGCCGCGCTGCGCCGCCGCGAGCCGCGCCCGCAGCGCCTCGACTTCCCACGAGACCACGATCGGCGGCAGCCGCGAGAGCTCGGCGACGGTGCGCTCGAGCGCCTTGGAGTCGCGGTACACCGGCTGCTGCTGGGCGGGCCGGGTCTGCCAGCTCGCGCTGTGCCAGGAAGTGGTTTCGGGAGAGCGCATCAAATCGATCCTAGCATGCGCTCCCCGCGATCCATGGGGGTGTGCGGGCGCGGCTGGCGTTACGTGCTCTTCGAAGGCAGAATGCGCGCCTTTTCGAGAGGACCCTATGCATCGCGTATTGATCCTCGGCGCCGGCAAGATTGGCGCCCTGATATCCGGATTACTCGCAGAATCAGGTAGTTACAAGGTTCAGCTGGCCGACATGGACGGCGCGGCCGCCGAGGCCGTGGCGCGCGCGCATGGCGGCCTCGAGCTCTCGGCTTTCGCCCTCGACGCGAGCCAGTCCGAGCTCCTCGAACGGCACCTCGCGAGCCATCCGGTCGATGCCCTCATCTCGGGCCTCCCTTACTATTGCAATCGCGGGGTGGCCGAGGTGGCTCGGCGTGCGCGCACTCACTATTTCGACCTCACCGAGGACGTCGAGGTCACGCGCGCCGTGCGGGCCATCGCCTCGGGGGCGACCCAGGCATTCGTGCCGCAGTGCGGCCTCGCCCCGGGCTTCATCAGCATCGCCGCGGCCGAGCTCATCACCCATTTCGATGAGCTGCGGTCGGTGAAGCTGCGTGTCGGCGCTCTCCCGCAGCACCCCAACAACGTGCTCAAGTACTCCCTCACCTGGTCCACCGAGGGCCTGATCAACGAGTACGGCAATCCCTGCCAGGCGGTGAGCGATGGGCACCTGGTGGAGATTGCGCCGCTCGAGGGGCTCGAGGAGATCGAGATCGACGGCATGCGCTACGAGGCCTTCAATACCTCGGGTGGCCTCGGCTCGCTCGCCGACACCCACGGCGCGCAGTGCGAGACGATGAACTACAAGACGATCCGCTACCCCGGGCACTGCGAGCAGATGCGGCTGCTCATGAACGACCTCAAGCTCAATCACGACCGCGGCACCTTGAAGCGCATCCTCGAGAACGCGGTGCCACAAACCCTCCAGGACGTCGTGATCGTGTACGCGGCCGTGACCGGCAAGCAGGACGGGCAGCTGCGCGAGGAGAACTACGTCAACAAGATCTATCCGCAGGTGATCGCCGGGCGGCTGTGGTCGGCGATCCAGGTGGCGACCGCCGCCGGCATCACCGCGGTGGTCGACCTGGTGCTTAGTGCGCCGGCGCGTTATCACGGCTTCGTCGCCCAGGAGAAGTTCCGCCTCACTGACATCGTGGCGAATCGCTTCGGCCGCTATTACGCGCCCGGCGGCACCAAGCACGTCTCGGGCGAGGTGGTCGTGGCCGGCAAGGCCGGCCATCAGCGCCATCGCAAGGTGGCCGTGCGATGAGCGCCGTGGACGTCAACGCCCTGCTCGCGCGGCTCGGGCTCGCGGCGGTCAATCCGGGTGCCTGGTCCGGGCAACACGGCTGGTCGAAGAGCCCCGAGGCACCGCTCCTCAGCGTCAAGAATCCCGCGAGCGGCGCCCTCATCGCACAGGTGCGGCCGGCGACGGAGGCCGACTACGAGAGTGTCATCACGAGTGCGAGTGAGGCCGCGGGCGCCTGGCGCGACGTTCCGGCGCCGAAACGCGGTGAGGCGGTGCGGCTCCTCGGCGAGGAGCTGCGGCGGCACAAGGCCGACCTCGGCACACTGGTCTCGCTCGAGAACGGCAAGATTCTCGCCGAGGGCGTGGGCGAGGTGCAGGAGATGATCGACATCGCCGACTTCGCCGTCGGCCAGTCGCGCATGCTCTACGGACTCGCGATGCACTCCGAGCGCCCGCGGCATCGCATGAGCGAGCAGTGGCACCCGCTCGGCGTCGTCGGCATCATCACGGCGTTCAACTTCCCCGTGGCGGTATGGGCCTGGAATGCCCTGCTCGGCGCCATTTGCGGCAACGCCTGCGTGTGGAAGCCCTCGCACAAGACTCCGCTGACCGCCCTCGCCGTGCAGCAGATCTGCAACGGCGTGATGAAGTCCGCGGGACTGCCGGCGGTCTTCCAGACCTTCGTCGACGGCGGCACGGGGCTCGCCACGCGCTTCGTGGAGGATCGGCGCGTCGCCCTCATCTCCTTCACGGGCTCCACCGAGGTCGGCCGGCGGGTCGGCGAGCGCGTCGCCGCGCGGCTCGGCAAGAGCCTGCTCGAGCTCGGCGGCAACAACGCCGTGATCGTCGACGAGACGGCGAATCTCGATCTCGCCGTGCCTTCGATCGTCTTCGGCGCGGTCGGCACCGCCGGGCAGCGCTGCACCTCCACGCGCCGCGTGCTCGCCCACGTTCGCGTCGCGGCGGAGCTCGAGAAGCGCCTCGTCCACGCTTACCGGCAGGTGCGCGTCGGCGATCCGCTCGAGCCGGGGACGCTCATGGGTCCCTTGATCGACGCCAAGGCGGTCGAGGGGTACCAGGCCGCGATCGCCGCCGCGCAAGCGGCGGGCGGCGAGTTGCTCTACGGCGGCAAGGTCCTCAAGCAGCCCGGAAACTTCGTCGAGCCCGCCATCGTCCGCGCTCGCAACGAATGGCCGATCGTGCAGACGGAGACCTTCGCGCCGGTGCTGTATCTCATCCCGGTGGGCTCGCTGGCCGAGGCGATCGCGGCGCAGAACGCCGCGGCCCACGGGCTGTCGTCGGCCCTCTTCACCGACCGGCTGCAGAGCGCGGAGGCGTTTCTCTCCGCCGCCGGGAGCGACTGCGGTATCGCCAACGTCAACATCGGCACCTCGGGTGCCGAGATCGGCGGCGCCTTCGGCGGGGAGAAGGACACCGGCGGCGGCCGCGAGTCGGGTTCGGATGCCTGGAAGGCCTACATGCGCCGCCAGACCAACACGGTCAACTGGGGCCGCGAGCTCCCGCTCGCGCAGGGCATCGAGTTCAAGGTCGAGTAGCCGGCGTCACCGTCCCGGCAGGCGCAGCGTGAAGCGCGCCCCGCCGAGTGGCGACGCATCGACTTCGAGCCGCCCGCCATAGAGCTCGACGGTGTCGCGGACCATCGCAAGGCCGAGCCCGTGCCCCGGGACATTCTCGTCGGCGCGCACGCCGCGTTGCAGGACGCGGGGCCGGTCGGCCTCCGGGATCCCCGGGCCGTCGTCCTCGATCGCGACGAGGAGCCGCACGCGCACGTGAGCGCCCTCCTCGCTCCGGGCGGTGAGCCGCACGCGACCACGGCACCATTTGCAGGCGTTGTCGAGAAGGTTGCCGAGCACCTCGGTCAGATCGCCGCGATCGCCGACGAAGAGGCTTCCGGGCGCGACATCCAGCTCGAGGGACAGATCCTTATGGGCGTACACCCGCAGCAGCGCGCCGCGCAGCTCGACGGCGACCTGCGCGAGATCCACCGGCGCCTGCCCGATGAGGGCTCCGCCAGAGGCTGCGGCGCGGTTCATCTGGTGCTCGATGATGCCGGCCATCCGGTCGATCTCGGCGCTGATCGTGCCGCGCGCGGCATCGCCGGGGAGGCTCGCGCGCATCACGGCGAGCGGCGTTTTCAGGCTGTGAGCCAGGTTGCCGAGGGTGTCACGGTACCGTGCGACGCGCTTGCGCTCGCCGGCGAGCAGCGCATTGAGGTTCACGGCGACCCCCGTGAGCTCGCGCGGATAACCGCCTCCGATCGTGTCGCTGCGGCCCTCTTCCACCTCGTGGATCTCGCGCTCCATGCGGCGCACCGGCCCGAGCACCCACCGCAGCAGCACCCCGAGCACGGCCAGCAGCAGCGCCGTGAGGCCGAGGAACCAGCCGAGCAGCTCCTGGCGGAAGCGCGACAGCTGCTCCTCGAAGGGCGTGAGGCTCACCGCGACGCTGAAGGTAAACCCCTGCGGCTCCTGCGGGTCGTCGGCAAACTGGATCGCGCGGCTCTCGATGGCCACGCGGTTGTGCTGGCCGAAGGTCGAGTAGCTGACGCTGCGTCCGCCACGGTTCAGCAACGGGCCGAAATTGCTTGCCAGGCCGGCCGTCGACGGCGAGCGCCACAGATGATGCTGCGAGCGGATCTGTGCATAGAGGCCCGAGCGGGGTGTGCCGAGGCGGGTATCGAGCGTCTGCGGCGCGGGCGCATAGCCACCCTCCGGCTGCGGCTCGACCGAGGCGACCAGCGCCACCATCTGCCGGTCGAGCAGCTCCTCGAGCGAGCGCTGCGAAAGAGCCCGGAAACCCGAGTCCAGGACCCAGATCATGACGCCCGAGAACAGCGCCAGAGGCACGGCTATCGATATGAGCAGCCGCCGGCTGAGCGAGTGCACGGGGGCGCGGCGGTTGCTACGACGCCGGGTCGCGGGGCAATGCGAAACGGTAGCCCCGCCCGCGCAGCGTCTCGATCGGGTGCAGCTGCTCCTGCGGGTCGAGCTTGCGCCGCAGCCGCCCCACCAGCACCTCGATCACGTTGCTATCGCGCTCGAAATCCTGGTCGTAGAGCCGCTCGGTCAGCTCGGTCTTGGAGATCACGTCCCCGGCCCGCAGCATCAGGTGCTCGAGAATGCGGTACTCGAAGGTGGTCAGCTCGACCGCCCCGCCGCTCACGCGCACGGTCTGCGCGCGCGTGTCGAGCTCCACCGGGCCGCAGCGCAGCAGGGGGCTCGCCCAGCCTCCGGAGCGGCGCAGCAGCGCCTGCACGCGTGCCAGCACCTCCTCAAAATGAAAAGGTTTGGCGACATAGTCGTCCGCCCCGGCCTGTAGCCCCTCGACCTTGTCCTGCCAGTTGTCGCGCGCCGTGAGGATCAGGATCGGATAGGTCTTGCGCGCCGCGCGCAGGCGGCGGATGACCTCGAGTCCGCCGAGCCCGGGAAGGCCCAGGTCGATGATGGCGACGTCGAGCGGATACTCGCTGCCCGCGAACAAACCCTCATGGCCGTCGGCGGCCTGGTCCACGGTGAACCCGGCGGCGGCGAGCCGCGTCCTGAGCGTCTCGCGCAGTGCCGCCTCGTCCTCGACCACCAGCACACGCATTGAGGACCCCGTTCCGGTCTGTCAGAGCAGCGCGCCGCTCGCCGCGTCCACACGTACCGTCCACACGCGCCCCGCCTCGTTGAGGAGGCGCAACACGTACACGGTGTGGCCGTTGTCGTGCTGAGTCTCGGCCTTCACCACCCGCGCATGGAAGCGCTGCTCGGCCATCTTCACCGCCTCGTCCATGCTCATCGAGGTCGTGGTGAGCGCGGTCACGGCCGCCTCATGTACGGGCGCCGGCGTCGAGGGGGGCGAGTCGCCCGAGGCCCCTGCGGCTTCCGGGCCCGCCAGCAACAGGGCGAGCCCGATGTATCGTTTCAGGCTCATTGGTGCGGACAAGCCTAGCGCATCCGCTCCCCCGGTCGCACCCTGTGCGCGCGCTTCAGCCGCCGTTCAGCTTCGTCTCGCGCCAGAGCTCATCCCACTGCGCGGCCGACAGCCGCTCGAGCGCGAGTCCGCGCTCGGCCGCGAGCCGCTCCATGCCGCGGAAGCGACGCTCGAACTTCGCGTTGGCATTGCGCAGCGCGCCTTCGGCATCGAGCTCGAGATGCCGGCTCAGGTTCACCACCGCGAACAGCAGGTCGCCCAGCTCGGCGGCGGCTTCGCTGCCCGCGCCACGCGCGGCTCGCCCCCCGCCTGCCTCGAGCGCCGCGTCCAACTCCCCGAGCTCCTCGTCCACCTTGGCGCGCGCGCCCGCGGCGTCGGGCCAGTCGAAGCCGACGCGCGCCGCACGGCGGCCGAGCTTCGCCGCACGCATGAGCGCGGGGAGTGCCTTGGGCACGCCGGCCAGAGTGCCGCGCTCCCCGCCGTCCCCGGCAGCCTGCTCGCGCTCGCGCGCCTTCTGCGCCTCCCACTCCCGAGGCAGATGCTCAGCCTCGATGGCCGCCCCGGCGAACACGTGCGGATGGCGGCGGACGAGCTTCGTGTGAATCGACTCGGCGACCTCCGCGAAGTCGAACCAGCCGCGCTCCTCGGCCATACGGGCGTGAAACACCACCTGGAAGAGCAGATCCCCGAGCTCGTCCCGGAGCCGCTCGTGCTCGCCGCGCTCGATCGCGTCGGCGACCTCGTAAGCCTCCTCGAGAGTATAGGGAGCGATGGTCTCGAAGGTCTGCTTGAGGTCCCAGGGACAGCCACGCTGCGGGTCGCGCAGCCGCGCCATGAGAGCGATGAGCGCCTCGAGCGCGCCTTGCGGGTCGCTCATGGGACACGCTCGAAGGGCAACGGGCCGACGCACAGGCGATAGAGTGTCAGCAGCATCCCGGCGGTCGCGCCCCAGATGGTGCGTCCCTCGAACGGGATGTCCCAGAACTCGACCTCTTCGCCGCTGCGGATCAGGCGGCGGCGCTCTTTGTGGAAGTTGGCCGGATCGAAGATGTAGTCGAGTGGCACCTCGAAGGTCCCCTGTACTTCCTCGAGGTCCGGCAGCAGCTGGAATCCCGGGCGCACGAATCCCACCACCGGTGTGATGCGAAATCCCGTGATCACGATGTGGTCCGCAAGGTAACCCGCCACCGACACCAGTGCCTCGTCGAGGCCGATCTCCTCGCGCGCCTCGCGCAGCGCCGCGGCCGCCGCGCTCGGATCGCTCGTCTCGATGCGTCCTCCGGGGAAGCTCACCTGGCCGGCGTGGGTGCGCAGCCCCGCGGAGCGCTCGGTCAGGAGCACCGTAGTGCGTTGCCGCTCGACGAGTGGAATCAACACCGCGGCGGGTATGGGCGCCACCGGCAGCGAGCGTCGGTAGATCGCGCTGTCCGCGGCCGAGAGTCCCGGCAGAATCCAGTCCTCGGCGGCGTGGCGCGGAACGCTGCCGGCGAGCCTCGCGCGAATGATCGCCGCCCAGTCGCCTTCGCCAGTGGCGCTTTCCCGCCTCTCAGCCACCGCCGCTCGTGCCACCCTTGATGCCACCGCGGGTGAGCTCCGCGGGGTCGAGCAGCTTGTCGAGCTCCCCCGCCGGGAGCTGCGTCATTTCACGAGCGACCTCGCGGATCGGACGGCCCTGCGCGTAGGCCGCCTTGGCGATCGCCGCGCCCTTCTCGTAGCCGATCACCGGGTTCAAAGCCGTCACCAGGATCGGGTTGCGATCGAGCGCTTCCGCGATGCGCGCCTCGTTTACCTTGAAGCCGGCGATCGCGCGATCGGCCAGCAGCCGCGACACGTTGGCGAGCAGCGCGACGCTCTCGAGCAGATTGCGGGCGATGACCGGCAGCATGACGTTCAGCTGGAAGTTGCCCGACTGCCCGGCGATCGTGATGGTGGTGTCGTTGCCGATCACCTGCGCCGCCACCATGGTGGCGGCCTCGGGGATGACCGGATTTACCTTGCCGGGCATGATGCTGCTGCCGGCCTGCAGCGCCGGCAGTGAGATCTCGCCGAGGCCCGCGAGTGGGCCGCTGTTCATGAGGCGCAGGTCGTTGGCGATCTTCATGAGGCTCACGGCGATGACTTTGAGCTGTCCGGAGAGCTCCACCGCCGTGTCCTGGGCCGAGAGCGCCTCGAAGTAGTTGGCCGCCGGAACGAAAGCGACGCCGGTGATCGCGGCGAGCTCCTCGCAGAAGCGCACTCCGAACTCCGGAGGCGCGTTGATGCCGGTGCCGACCGCGGTGCCGCCCTGCGCGAGCGCCAGGAGCCGCGGCTCGACCGCGCGCAACCGCGCCAGGCCGTTCTCGATCTGAGTGCGCCAGCCCGAGAGCTCCTGCCCGAGCGTCACCGGCATGGCGTCCATCAGATGGGTGCGGCCGGTGGTGACGGTGTCGGCGAGCTCGCGCTCGCGTTTCGCGAGCACGTCGCGCAGGTGCGCGAGCGCCGGCACCAGCGCCTGCCGCACGGCGAGCGCGGCGCTCACGTGAATCGCGGTCGGGATCGAGTCGTTGCTGCTCTGCCCCATGTTGACCTGGTCGTTGGGGTGCACGGCGCTCTGCAGGCGCGCGCTCGCCAGCGCGGCAATGACCTCGTTGGCGTTCATGTTGGTGCTGGTTCCGGAGCCGGTCTGGAACACGTCGATCGGAAAGTGCGCGTCGTGCCTCCCGGCGGCGACCTCGGCGGCCGCGGCCTCCACCGCCTCGGCGACCTTCGGGTCGAGGAGCTTCAGGCGGCGGTTGGTGCGCGCGGCCGCCTGCTTCACCAGGGCGAGCGCGGCGATAAAGGCGCGCGGCATGGTCAGGCCGCTGACCGGAAAGTTCTCGACGGCGCGCTGGGTATGCGCGCCCCACAGCGCGTCCGCGGGTACCTTGAGCTCGCCCATGCTGTCGCGCTCGACCCGGAAGGAAGTGGTCATGAATGCACTCCGCTCATCGCCCGCGTTATGATGATAACGCATGCCCGCAAGCCCCAGCGACGCCGTCGGCGCACTCGAGGCGCTCTCCCCCATAGACGGGCGCTACGCGAGCGCGGCCGCGCCGCTGCGCGCGCTGCTGTCGGAAGCGGCGCTGATCCGCGAGCGCGTGCGCGTCGAGGCACAGTGGCTGCTGCACCTGACCGGCGCGGTGCCGCAGCTGCCAGGCGCCGCCCTGAGTGCCGCGGTGCGCGAGCGCGCGCAGCAGCTCGCCGCCGCCCCCGACGCAGGCGCCGCGGCCGCCGTCAAGGCCGTCGAGGCGCGCATCAACCATGACGTCAAGGCGGTCGAATACTACGTGCGCGGGCAGCTCGCGGCAGCGGGCGCCTCGCCCGCCACTCTCGAGCTGGTGCACTTCGGCTGCACTTCCGAGGACATCAATAACCTCGCCTACGCGCGCCTCCTGCAGGCGGCCCGTCAGCTCCTCACCGGCGTCCTCAAGGCGCGCATCGACGAGCTGGTGGCGCTCGCCCATCGCTATGCGGAAAGCGCCATGCTGGCGCGCACTCACGGCCAGGCGGCCAGCCCGACGACTCTCGGCAAGGAGCTCGCCAACTTCGCCGCGCGCCTGATGCGCGCGGAGTCGCGCTGGGGCGCGGTCACCATTCTCGGCAAGTGGAACGGCGCGGTCGGCAATTTCAACGCGCACGCCGGCACGCTTCCGGCGGTCGACTGGCCGGCGGTGGCGCGCGCTTTCGTGGAATCGCTCGGGCTCGAGTACAACCCCTACACCACCCAGATCGAGCCCCACGACTGGATCGCCGAGTACTGCGACGCGCTCGCGGCCATCAACGTGGTGCTGATCGATCTGTGCCGCGACCTATGGGGATATATCTCGCTCGGATATCTCCGCCAGCGCACGGTGGCCGGGGAGGTCGGCTCTTCCACCATGCCGCACAAGGTGAACCCGATCGACTTCGAGAATGCGGAGGGGAATCTAGGGCTCGCCAACGCGCTGCTGCGGCACTTCGGCGAGAAGCTGCCGGTGTCACGCTGGCAGCGCGATCTCACCGACTCGACCGTGCTGCGCAACCTCGGCGTGGCGCTCGGCCACACACTCATCGCCTGGAGCGCGCTCGGCCGCGGACTCGCGCGCATCGAGGCGGATGCCGCGCGCATGACGAGCGACCTGGCGGACTCCTGGGAGGTGCTCGCCGAGGCCGTGCAGACCGCGCTGCGCGCCGCCGGCGTCCCGGACGGCTACGAGCGGCTCAAGGACTTCAGCCGCGGCCGCGCCATCGATGCGCGCGCCCTCGGCGAATTCATCGACGGCCTGCCGCTCCCCGCCGCCGAGAAGGCGCGCCTGCGCGCGCTCACGCCCGCCGATTACACGGGCCTGGCCGCGGCGCTGGCTCGCGGCATCTGCCGCCCTTGAGCGGCGCCGCGCCGGCAGATTGTCGCCGGAACACGACATAAGCCGCGCTCCAAAGTGCGAACTGCGCCGCGCTTTTGACTTACTGCGGGTTCGCCGGCAGGTCAAACCGTGACCGGTTCGACAATGAAAAAGCTCGAGCGCTCACTAAGATCGCCCGCAGCCTGCACATCGTGCCGGCAAGGGGTGGGCGCCACTCGTGGCAATTTCCGGGGAACTCGATCTCAAGAACGGCTGGGCGCAGCTCGCTAACGCGCGCTATGCACCGGAGTCGGTGAGCTCGGGCGCCGGTCAGAGCTCGCGGCGCCACAAGGACGCCGAGACCCTCGCCGTCCTCACCACCCTCGCCGAGGTCCGCGCCGCCGTCAACGAGATCGCCGCCACCGCGCAGCGACTCATCTCCATCTATACGCCGGACCTCGAGCCTGATCTCTACGACCAGACGCCGTTTCTCGAGGTCATCAAGCACTTCGTGCTGACGCGCAGCTTCTCCAAGGTGCGCGTGCTGCTCGCCGAGCCGACCCGCGTGATGCGCGATTCCAACCGTTTCGTCGCCATGGGGCGCCGCCTCTCGAGCTGCATCGACATCCGCTACGTCGCCGCGCAGTCGCCGCAACGCGCCTCGGCCTATCTGATCGCCGACGATCGCGCCATCGTCTATCGGCTGCGTGCCGACACTTGGGACGGCGTCGCCGACATCAA
>JASHQW010000232.1 GCA_030038875.1 Gammaproteobacteria bacterium
ACTCATGACCTCGCGCATCTGGTCCCGGTCTTCGCCCTCGATGCGGCGCGACACGCCCCCGGCCCGCGGGTTGTTCGGCATCAGCACCAGGAAGCGCCCGGCGAGGCTGATGAAGGTGGTGAGTGCCGCACCCTTGGTGCCGCGCTCCTCCTTCTCGACCTGCACCGTGACTTCCTGCCCCTCGGAGAGGAGCTCGCGGATGTTCATGCGGCCGCCCTGTGGCTGCTGGCGGAAGTACTCCCTGGAGACTTCCTTCAGCGGGAGGAATCCGTGGCGCTGGGCGCCGTAGTCGACGAAGCAGGCCTCGAGCGAGGGCTCGATGCGGGAGATGCGGGCCTTGTAGATATTGGCTTTTTTCTGCTCGCGGGAAGGTAACTCGATACTCAGGTCAAACAGCTTCTGTCCATCAACCAGAGCGACGCGCAACTCCTCTTCCTGAGTTGCATTCACCAGCATTCTCTTCATATGCCCCACTTGTGCGTTGAGGGGCCGGCAAGCAGACGGCGGGAGGCCGCGGCACTAAAGGTGCGCGGCAGCGAAGTTTTCCAGCAACTGACAAGGGAGTACGACTCTCGTTGTTCACGTTATTGCCCGCCTCCTCGAGGAGGCGGTGCGGAGGAAACCTTCGGTGAACTCAACCGACGGCGCCATCTGCGGAAGTTCTCGACTCGAGTGTCTCGACGCAGGTGGCGCGATCTTGTCGGCCCAATGCGATGGCCTCGATTTAAGGAGGTCCAACTAAAGAGGCTTGGCATGCTCACGAGCCGCCCAGCCCTTGGCGCGTCCGCATCGCGGACGACGCGGAGAGTATACTCGACAGACCGTTGTAGAAACAATGTCTTACGCTGAGGCCCCCTTGCAGGAGCACGACAGCCGGGAAACCCGCACAAAGGTACTGCACCTGGAAGTGACGGCGGAGGAGGCCGGTCAGCGCCTCGATAACTTCGTCCGCAAACACCTCGGCGACGTCCCCCGCAGCCGCGTATATCGCGTGATTCGCAAGGGAGAGGTGCGGGTCAATGGCCGCCGCGCGGGGCCGGAGACGCGCCTAAAGGCCCAGGATCGCATCCGCCTCCCGCCGGTGCGGGTGCTGCCGGCTCCCGACCCGGCCAGGCCGGGTCCGGATCTGCTCGCGCGCATCCGCAGCGCGGTCATCCACGAGGCTCCTAGGCTCCTGGTGCTCGACAAGCCTGCCGGGATCGCCGTGCATGGCGGCAGCGGGGTGAGCTCGGGCGTCATTGAGGCGCTGCGGCTGCTGCGGCCGCAAGATACGCTCGAGCTCGTGCACCGGCTCGACCGGGACACGAGCGGGTGCCTCCTGGTGGCGCGCGACACCGCCACGCTGCGAGTTCTGCACGCGCTGCTGCGCACGCACGGCTTCGAGAAGCGGTATCTGGCGCTCCTCAGGGGCAAGTGGGACCTGGGCGAGAAGCGCATCGATGTACCGCTGCGCACGGACACGCGCGTCGGCGGCGAGCGCACCGTGCGTGCCGATGCCTCGGGCAAGCCCTCGACGAGCCGCTTCCGGCCGGTGCAGTTCTTCGGGCGCGTGGCGACGCTGGTCGAGGTTACTCTCGATACCGGGCGCACGCATCAGATCCGCGTGCACGCCGCGCACGCCGGCCACCCGGTGGCGGGAGATGCCAAGTACGGTGATGAAGGCTTCAACCGCGAGCTGCGCGCGCTGGGACTCACGCGCATGTTCCTGCATGCCTCGAGCGTGAGTTTCACCTGGCCGGAGGGCGGCGAGTTCAGTGTCAACACACCCCTGCCGGCTGAGCTGGCCGCGGTGCTCGAGAGGCTCGCGGCGGCCCCGCGGCCCAAGGCTACGGCAACTGAAAGCCCGCAGCGCGCAGCGCACCCGCGAGCCAGATGAGCGGCAGGCCGATGAGGGCCGTCGGGTCCTGGCTCTCGATGCAATCGAAGAGCGCTATGCCTGAGCCCTCGGCGCGAAAGCCCCCGGCGCAATCGAACGGACGTTCGCGCGCGACGTAGCGATCGATCTCAGCCGCGGTCAGTGCCCGGAACACCACCGTGGTCGTGTCGACGTGCGCCAGGTGCAGGGCAGGGCCGGCGCCGAGCAGCAGCACGCAGGCGGTGTAGAAGTGCGCCGTATGGCCGGAGAGGCGCGTGAGCTGCTCGCGGCAACGCGCGCTGTCTCCCGGCTTGTCGAGGACCTCGCCGCCGCACGCCGCCACCTGGTCGCTGCCGACAACTACGACCTGCGGCTGGCGGGCACTCAACGACTGCGCCTTGGCGGTCGCCAGGCGCAGCGCCCGGTCCGCCGGGGATTCTCCGCGCAGGTGCTCCTCGCCGACCCCAGGTGCCGCGACTTCGAATTCGAGTCCGAGTCGTGCGAGCAGCTCGCGGCGGTAGGGGGAGGTCGAGGCGAGGATCAGTTGCGGCACGCGCTCCGCCTGGGCGTATGAATCGCCCACGAGAAACAATGGCTTAGCCCCAAATCCGGCTTTGACTTGGGAGGACTCGCTACCTATTATACGCGCCCCATGTCGGAGCCCTGGTCGAGGCCGCTCGAAGTGGACCGGCTGGCTGACGGCGAAGCCGAGGTAGACTTCACCGTTCCGCTTGCGGAGCTGCCCGGTTTGGCCACGGGAGTTACAGGGAGCGTGGCGGGGCGCGCGCGCTTCGCGCGGGCACAGGGGCTTCCCGTGGCGGAGCTCACGGTGCGCGGGGCCGCAACGCTCGAGTGCCAGCGATGCATGCGGCCGATGAGCGTTCCCATCGATACGGTCGTCAGGCTTGCGCTGGTCGCAGCCGAGGCCGACGTCGCCCGCGTTCCGCCGGAGCTCGAGCCGGTGCTGGCCCCGGGTGGCCGAATCAGCATCGGCGAGCTCATCACGGAAGAGCTGCTGCTGACGTTGCCCATCGTGGCCCTGCACGGTGAGGGCGAGCCGTGTGCGGCGCCGCTGGGGAAGACCGCCGCCGGCGAGCAAGGGCAAGATACGCACAAGCCGTTCGCGCGGCTTGCGGACCTGTTGAAACGTTAGAGTGAATCGAATCAGGAGCTGATCCATGGCTGTTCAAAAGAGCCGCAAGACGCC
>JASHQW010000233.1 GCA_030038875.1 Gammaproteobacteria bacterium
CTTCCAGGACTACGCCACCAAGACGCCGGATGTCGCCTACACCTACGGCCAGGGCGCGACCGGCTTCGCCGATGCGCGCACGATCTCGATCCGCGGCATCACCGGGCAGAACCTGTTCGGCACGGCCGGTGCGACCGGCTTCTACATCGATGACACGCCGGTGCCGGGCTCGGTCGATCCGCGGGTCGTCGGCTTGGCCGGCATCGAGGTGCTCAAAGGCCCCCAGGGGACGCTTTACGGCGAGAGCTCGCTCGGCGGCAACGTGCGTCTCATCACCAGGGCGCCGAACACCGGTGAGTCCGGCTCCGGCTACTCGCTGGATGCCGGCGCCACCTCCGGGGGCGGCAGCATCGACGGCGGCGGCAACTACATCGGCAATCTGGTGCTGGTGCAGGGCACCGCGGCACTGCGCGTCGTGCTGTTCGCGAATCACGATGCCGGCTACCTCAACCGCAGCTTCCCCACCACGGCGGGACCCGCCAATGGCGATCCGTTCCTCGTCGTGCCGCGCACCTCGGTCGACAACCAGGGTGCCAACGGCGCCTTCGGCGGGTCGGCGGCGCTGCTCGTGCACGCCACCGACAACCTCGACGTCAAGCTGCGCGTGATGTTCCAGGACTCCGCCTACCACGGCTTCCCGGCGACCTTCGCACCGCTCGGTGCGGACGGGAATTTCACCGCGCCGTTGTACACGATCGACCGCGCCTTCGACGTGCAGTCGAAGGCCTCTGACAGCTGGACGATGCCGACGCTCGATTTCAAGTACTCGGGATCCGGCTGGTCGGCGGTGTGGGCCAACAGCTTCTTCTACCGCCACACCCAGGACATCGAGGACTCGAGCTACGGCACGCAGCAGGTGCTCACCGGCGGCTACTACAACGTGACGGGACTTGCCCCGCAACCCTATCTCTGGGACGGGGAGCACTTTCACGATCAGCTCTCGAGCGAGGCGCGCGTCTCCTTCGATCCCATCCATAACGTGAGCGGGACGCTCGGTCTCTACTACTCGAATACCCACACGCGCTTCACGATTCCGCCAACCTATGCGCAGGGGCTGGACGCCCCCGGCACGACCGCCTGCAGCCTCGCAATCTCCGATCCCTGTGTGGTGACCTCGCCGGCCTGGCCCAACAACGAGATCTGGACGCAGACCAACCCCGGACAGGAGGAGGACAAGTCGATCTTCGGCGAGCTCTACTACAAGTTCCTCGAGAAGTGGACGCTGACTGTCGGGGCGCGGCAGTACTGGCTCAACCAGAGCACCGACTACACCGCCGACGGCTTCCTGAACGGCGGCCCGACCCCGAGCGCGCCGGAATCGAACAGTCAGTCGGGCCTGAATCCGAAGTTCGCGCTCTCGGTGCAGGCGACCGACGAGGCGATGGTGTATGCCTCGGCGTCGAAGGGCTTCCGCGCGGGCGGCGCGCAGCCGTTCCTCACCTTCTGCTCCGAGCCGGGACTGCCGATCAACGACATCACCCACCTGCAGTCGGACACACTCTGGACCTACGAGGTGGGCACCAAGGTGCAGACCGCAGCGGTGCTGATCTCTGCCGCCGCATACAACATCGAGTGGAGCAACCTGCAGCAGCAGGTGGCGCTGCCCTGCGGCTACTACCTGCAGGTGAACGGCGGCAAGGCGCGCATCAATGGCGGCGAGCTCGAGGCGAGCGGCCGGCTCGCGCCGGGCCTGCAGTTCCGTCTCGGTCTCGGCTACGAGGACACGTCGATCACCGACCCGGGTCCGCTCGCGAGCGTCGGCGTGCAGCCCGACTCGCGCATCTCGGGCGTGCCGGCTTTCACCGGCTCGGCGGGCCTGGTCTACACCCGTCCGATCGGCTCCGACACGCAGGGCTTCGTGTCCGCCGACTACAGCTATCAGGGCAACAGCATCTCGCTGCTGGTAGGCGGCAGCGGCGCGGAGGCGACGCGCGCGGGCTACGGACTCGTCAACCTGCGCTTCGGCATCAACCACGGCGACTCGGAGTGGTCGCTCAACTTCAAGAACCTCTTCAACGCCAGGCCGAACTTAGGCGACATCGGTTACGTGGGCTATGCGCAGTACAACGCCATGGGGCAGGTGATCCCGCAGGTGGCGACGCTGCCGCCGCTCACGACCACGCTGCAGTACACCAAGTCGTTCTAACAGTGTGCGGCGGCGCACCGCTCAGGCGCCCGCCGCCGCGCGCGCCGGCGGGGCGGTCGTCGAGCCCTCCGCCCAGGCGTGCAGCAGCGTGAGCTGCAGCGTGAGCTGCTCGATCTGCACCCGGGCGGGCCAGTCGCCGATGTTGGCGACCGCACTCGCGGTGAGCCCGTTGATGAACGTGACCAGCGAGCGCAGCACGTGCTCGCGCGTGGCCGCCGGCCAGTGCGGCCACTCCGGCCAGCACTGCGCCAGGCAGCGCTCGAAGAGCCGCAGGTATTCGCGGTGCACCCAGGCGTTGATGCGCCTGAGGCGCTTGTTGGCGGAGACCTGTCCCCAGAACGTGGTCCAGAAGGCGCACTCGATGCGTCGGTGCGCATCGACCGGCAGCGCCTCGGTAAGGAGCGTCAGCAGGTCGGGCGGGGCGCCGGACGGCCCCGGCCGCATCAGCCGCTCCTCGATGCGCCGCAGGATGAGACGCAGCGCCGCGATGATGATGTCCTGCTTGCTGTCGAAGTAGTGCGCCAGCATGCCCGTGGTGTAGCCCGCCTCGCGGGCGATGCGCACCATGCTGGCCTGATCGAAGCCGTGCTCGGCCACCACGCGGCAGGCGACCAGGGCGATCTCGTCACGGCGCTGCGCATG
>JASHQW010000234.1 GCA_030038875.1 Gammaproteobacteria bacterium
GATGAGTCGCTGCCACCCGCGCTTCAAGACGCCACACGTGGCGACCGTGGTGACCGGCGTGTTTGCTGCGGTGATCGCCGCCGTGTTCCCGCTCGACCTGCTCGCCGATCTGATATCGATCGGCATCCTGCTGGCCTTCGCGGTGGTCTGCATCGGCGTGCTGATTCTGCGCCGGACGCGTCCGGACGACCCGCGTCCGTTCCGGGTTCCCTGGGCGCCGGTCACCTGCGTGCTGGGAGCGCTCACCTGTCTTGGGCTGACGCTCACCCTGTCCACACCCACCTGGGTGCGGCTGCTCATCTGGACCCTCCTCGGCATGTCGATCTACGCGTTCTACGGATTCAGGCACAGCCGACTGCGCCGATGACGCGCACCCTGGCGAGCACCCCGGTCAAGGACGGCTTCGCGATGCCGGCGGAATTTGCGCCCCACGCAGGCTGCTGGCTGCTGTGGCCGGAGCGGCCGGACAACTGGCGCGAGGCCGCGCGGCCGGCGCAACTGGCCTTCGCCCAGGTGGCCGCCACGATCGCGCGCTTCGAGCCGGTGACCATCGGCGTGTCGACGGCGCACTACGCGGCTGCGCGCCTGGCGCTCCCCGACAGCGTGCGTCTGGTCGAGATGGCGCACGACGATGCCTGGATGCGCGACGTGGGACCGACCTGCGTCGCGGACCGGCGCGGCACCGTGCGCGGGGTCGACTGGCGTTTCAATGCCTGGGGCGGCCTCAACGGCGGCCTCTATTTTCCCTGGGATCAGGACGAGCAGGTGGCGGGCAAGGTACTCGAGATTGAGCGCCTCGACCGCTATCGCGCACCGCTCGTCATGGAAGGCGGCGCCCTGCACGTCGACGGCGAGGGCACCGCGCTGGTCACCGAAGAGTGCCTGCTGAATCCCAACCGCAATCCGCAGCTCGGGCGGGCCGGCATCGAGGCCCGGCTGCGCGACTACCTAGGCGTCCGCCAGGTCATCTGGCTCGGCAAGGGCGTAGTCAACGATGAGACCGGCGGCCACATCGACAATCTCGCCTGCTTCGCGCGGCCGGGCGTCGTATGCCTCACCTGGCCGGATGATCGCCGCGATCCCCAGCACGCGATCTCGCTCGATGCGTGGGAGCGGTTACACGCGGCGCGCGATGCCCGCGGCCGGCGGCTCAAGGTCGTGCGGCTGCCGAGCCCTGCGCCGCTCACGATGAGCGCGCGGGAAGCGGCGGGCGTGCTCCGCCACCAGGGCACCCGCCCGCGCCTCGCGGGCGAGCGCCTCGCCGCGAGCTACGTGAATTTCTATATCGCCAACGGCGGCATCGTCATGCCGCTGCTCGATGAGCGCACCGACCGCCGGGCTGCGGCGGGCCTGAAACGGCTGTTTCCGCGCCGGCGCGTGGTTGGCGTGCCGGCGCGCGAGATCCTCCTGGGCGGTGGCAACATCCACTGCATCACGCAGCAGATCCCGCAGGGCCACCCGGTCCGCAGCACGGGACGCCAGAGTCGCGCCCGCAATCCGAAGTAACTTCCGGAGAAATCACTCCCCGATGCGCAGCCGGCAAAAACCCGTGCGCCGGCCTTGCCACGCAGTGCTCGGCTGCCGAGGTGATCGGGACTGGTGCGTATCGAGCCCCGCTTTTTGCCGGCGGCTATAGCAGCTTCTGCGCCGCCTCGAGCCACTCGCGCTGCGCGCGGCGGTAGTGCCCGGGCGCGATGCGGGCCTGCTCGAGAAGCTCGCGCGCCACGCGCTGCGCCTCGGCGTGCTCACCTTGCGCTTCGAGCAGCTGCGCGTAGCGCACCGCGGCCTCGGCGCCCGGATAGGCGGGTGCGAGCACCCGGTATTCCTCCAGCGCCTTGAGTGTGTCGCCTTCCGCCGCGAGCGAGCGGGCATAGAGCAGATGCCCGTCCGGTGAGCGGAAGGTCGGATTCTCCTTGATGAGCTCATCGAGGGTCTGGCGCGCCGCGCGCGCGTCACCTTTGGCGAACTGCGCGTGCGCGAGGCCGAGCATCAGGTTGGGGTCGTGCTGGTAGAGTCCACCGAGCGCCTGGGTGTACTGGGCGATCGCCTCGTCGTAGCGCTGGTGGCGCGTGAGCTCTTCGGCGTAGCGCTGGCGGCTCGCGACGTTGCCGGCGACGCGCGCCTCGTTCTCGTAACGGCGCAGGTCCGCGCCAGGGTCCATGGCGCGACGCAGGCCGCGCGCCGTGCGCCGCGCCGTGCGGCTGCGAAACAGCTCCGGCAGGATCTCGACGACGAGGTAAGCGACGATGCCGGCCAGGGCGAGCCCGGGGATGATGAGCACCCAGATCCACAGCTGATTGCGCCCCGTCCTGATGACATGAATGATGAACCCCGCCTGGATCAGCAACGATACGATGAACAGTAGCGACATCCGCCTCTCCGCGTGGTCTAGCGCGCCGCTCGCGCCGCGGGCGGCAGCGCAAAGGCGATGACGTAGTCGCCGCGCGGCGTGCCAAGCGCGCCGTGGCCGCCGGCACTGATGACGATGTACTGCCGCTCGTCCTTGCCCGCGCGGTAGGTCATCGGGGTTGCCTGGCCGCCGGCGGGAAGCTTGTATTTCCACAGCTCGCGGCCGGTCTCGATGTCGAAGGCGCGGAAGTAGCTGTCGATCGCCGCGCCAACCAACACCAGGTCGCCGGCGGTGGCGATCGGCCCACCCATGCCGGGCATGCCGAAGTCGCGCACCAGCGGCCACGGCGTGAATCCTTCGGTCGACCCGAGCGGCACCTGCCAGACGATGCGGCCGGCGTTGAGATCGACGCTCACCAGCGTCCCCCAGGGAGGCGGCGTGCACGGCAGTCCCCACGGCGAGAGCAGCGGCTCGCGCCGCAGCGCATAGGGAGTGCCCGCCTGGCGGCCGAACTCCGCGTGCCGGTAGAGCCCGGAGCGCTGCTGCGCCTCGAAGTCCGCGGCCGGAACCAGCGTCACCTCCATCGGCACGTCGTTCACGGCGGCGATGACGCGGCCGCGCTGTTCGTCGAACACCACGCCGCCCCAGTTCACGCCGCCGGCGTAGCCGGGAAACTCGAGCGTGCCGCGCGTGTCCGGCGGCGTGAAGATGCCCTCGTTGCGCAGCGCCGCGAGCTTCTCGCGGCATTTGCCGCGGTCCCAGAAGGTGAGGCCCCAGGCGTCGGCGGGCTCGACACGCCGCTGCGGCACGAGCGCGGGCAGCGCCGAGAACGGCTGGGTCGGCCAGGCGTGCTCGCCCGGCACGAAGCTGCGCGGCACCGGCCGCTCGCTCACCGGGAAGAGCGGTGCGCCGTTGGTACGATCGAACACGTACAGCATGCCGGTCTTGGTGGCCTCGATCACCGCCGGTACGGGCACGCCGCGCACGTCGACGTCGCCGAGCACCGGCTGCGCGGCCAGGTCGTAGTCCCACAGGTCGTGGTGCACCAGCTGCTGGTGCCACACCAGCCTGCCGGTGCGTGCATCGAGGGCGAGCAGCGAGTCGGCGAAGCGATTGCTCCCCAGGCGCGTGCCGCCGTAGAAGTCGGGACTCGCCGAGCCGGTCGGCACCAGCACCAGCGCGTGCTCCTCGTCGACCGACATCACGCCCCAGGCATTGCCGGCACCGGTGCCTGCGGCCTGGGTGAGGTTCCACTCGGTGGCGGCCGGATGGGCGGGCGAGTCCGGCAGCGGATCGAACGACCAGAGGAGCGCGCCCGTGACCGCATCGAAGCCGCGGATCACGCCGCGCTCGACATCCGCGGCGCGGTTATCGCCGATCGCGGAGCCGACGATGACCACGTTGGCGTAAATGGCCGGCGGCGAGGTCACGAGGTAGGCGGGGCGGTCGCGGATGCGGATGCCGCGCGTCAGGTCCACCTGGCCGCCGCTGCCGAAATCCGCGCACGGCTTGCCCGTCTCGGCATCGAGCGCCAGGAGGCGGGCGTCGATCGTTCCGGTGAATATGCGCCGTGCGCACGGCCCGCTCTGGCGCGGGTCGGCGCCCGTCCAGACACTCACGCCGCGCGCGGTGTTCTCCGCGTAGCGGCGCGTACGGTCGACGCGCGGGTCGAAGCGCCACAGCTCCTGCCCGGTCACCGGATCGAGCGCGATCACGATGTTGGTGCCGGTCTCGAGGTACAGCCGCCCGAACGCGAGCACCGGCGTCGCTTCGAAGGTGAGGCGCCGCGCCTGGACGTAGCCCGCGCCGAGCTCCCCGGTGCGGTAAGTCCAGGCGACGGTGAGGTGCCTGACGTTGGCGCGGTTGATCTGGTCGAGGCTCGAGAAACGCTGGCCGAACATGTCGCCGCCGTAGTAACCCCAGTCGCTCGCTGCCGGAGACTGCGCCGGCGTCCGCGCGCTTGCAGCGAGCGCGAGCGCGGCGAGTGACACGGCGGCGGCGCGCGGGCTGCGGGCGGAGTACGTCATGGCGGCATTATCCGCGAGGGCGGCCGAGGAGCGCGAGCCGCAGCGCGGCGCACGGCGCATGCTGGTATTCTTCCCCGCCGTGAGTTCACCACGGGCGGTCATGCCCCGCTTCGGGGCATTGAGGTTGCTTCTCGCAGTTCAGTGCCTCGCGCTCGCGGCAGCCACTCAGGCTCGGGCCGCCGCCGACCCGCCCGCCACGGCGCAGCCGCCAGGCGCGCGTCCGCGGGTCGGGCTGGTGCTTTCCGGTGGCGGCGCGCGCGGCGCCGCGCATGTCGGCGTCCTCAAGGTCCTCGAGCAGCTGCACGTGCCGATCGACGCGATCGCCGGCACCAGCATGGGCGCGGTGGTCGGCGGGCTGTACGCGAGCGGCCTCTCCGCGCGCGACGTCGAGAAGATCCTGACCTCGCTCAACTGGCAGGTTGCCTTTCGCGACCGGCCGCCGCGCGAGGATCTGACGCTGCGTCGCAAGCAGGAGGACGAGAATTTCCTGGTGAAGTTTCCGCTCGGGGTGCATGGCCACAAGATCGTGCTTCCCAAGGGACTCATCGAGGGGCAGGGCCTAAGCCAGATGCTGCGGCGGCTGACGCTGCCGGTCGCGCGCATCACCAACTTCGACGAGCTCCCCACCCGCTTTCGGGCCGTGGCCACCGACCTCGAGAACGGTGAGGAGGTGGTCCTCGATTCGGGCGACCTGACGAGCGCGATGCGCGCCAGCATGTCCGCACCCGGCATCTTTGCTCCGGTCGAGCGTCGCGGCCGGGTGCTGGTCGACGGCGGCATCAGCGACAACGTGCCGGTGGACGTGGCACGCGCGATGGGAGTCGATCTGGTGATCGTGGTGGACGTCGGCTCGCCGCTGCAGGAGCGCAGCAAGCTCACGGACGTCACCGCCATCTCCAACCAGATGCTCGCCATCCTCCTGCGGCGCAATGCCGAGCAGCAGCTCGCCACGCTCAACCCGCGGGACGTCCTCATCGAGCCGGCGCTCGGGGACGCCTCCTCGTTCGACTTCGGCGCGGTGGCGCGCTACATCAGCGTCGGGGAGGCCGCGGCACGCGCGGCCGCGGAGCAGCTCGCGCCTCTCGAGGTCAGCGACGAGCAGATGCAGCACTACGAGCAGCGGCGCGAGGCGCTGCGCCTGCCGCCGCCCGTGATCCACTTCGTGCAGGCGGAGGGCGGCTCGCAGGAGTACTCGCAGTCCCTCGACCGCCTGTTCAGGGACATGGCGGGCAAGCCTCTCGACCCGGACGCGGTCGCGCGGCGGGTGACGGCGCTCTACGGCCTCGGCGGTCTCGACACGCTCGACTATCGGGTGGTGGGACAGGAGGACTACTACGGTCTCGCGCTCGATGCGCGCCCGAGCTCGATGGGCCCGAACTACCTGCGCTTCGGCCTGAGCCTCCAGGACGATTTCGAGGGCCATGCCTACTACGACGCCGCCGTGCGCTTCGTCATGTCCGACATCACCCGCAACGCCGGCGAATGGGTCACGGACCTGCAGGGCGGCACCACCTCGCTCGCCTCCACGGAGCTCTTCCTGCCGCTCGCGCAATTCTCCGGCTGGTTCGTGATGCCGCACGTTTCGGACGTGGCCCGCGAGCTATACATCGTCAACGGGCAGAACCTCGAGGCGGCCTACCGGCTGCACACGTTCGAGTACGGCTCGGACTTCGGCTACCAGCTCGGCAACTGGGGCGAGGTGCGCGTCGGCGCGCAGCGCGAGCAGGGCCACTATGTGCTCGATATCGGCGACCCGACGGATCCGAATCTGCCCGTGGAGAGTCTCACGCCGTTCAATCTGATCAACTATTTCGCGCGCTTTACCTACGACCGACTCGACGACATCAACTTCCCGCACAGCGGTCAGCAGGCGACGCTGCAGTGGAGCGCCAATCGCGACGCCTCGCTCGGCCAGTATTCGGACCAGGTGACGATGAGTTACCTCGGCGCCTATTCCTTCGGCCGCGACACCTTCTCCTTCTCGGCCGCGGGCGGCACTACGCTGCAGGCGAACGGTGCCACCGACCTCAA
>JASHQW010000235.1 GCA_030038875.1 Gammaproteobacteria bacterium
TGCCGATCTGGATCTCCTTCATGCGCGACGCGCTGCGCGGCGTGCCCGAGGAGCGCCGTGCGATGCCGGACGGCATCGTGACGTTGCGCATCTCGCCGCAGACCGGCGAGCTGGTGAGCGACGAGAACCCCTCTGGTGTGACCGAGATTTTCCTGGCGAACCACCTGCCGCAGAACGAGCCGGGCATGATGCAGAGCGCCGAGGGCCAGGCGAGCGGCGAGCCGATCTTCTGAGCCCATGCGAGCGAGGCGGCATCCGACCCGCGGCGACCACCTGCGGCGCGCACTGGCGCAGGAGGCCGCGCGCATCATGGCCGAGCACGGCGTGCAGGACTTCCTGGTCGCCAAGCGCAAGGCGGCCGAACGCCTCGGCGTGACCGACGTGGCGGCGGTGCTGCCGAAGAACCGCGAGATCGAGGTCGCGCTCGCCGAGTACCAGCGCCTCTTCGGCGGCGACTCGCACGTCGAACGCCTGAGCGCGCAGCGCCGCGCGGCCCTCGAGGCCATGCGGCACTTAAGCGAGTTCGAGCCCCGCCTGGTGGGCGCGGTGCTCGCCGGCACCGCCACCGAGCACTCCGACGTGCAGCTGCACCTCTTTGCCGACCGCGCCGAGTCGGTGACGCTCAAGCTCCTCGACGCCGGCATTGCCCACGAGGTCACCGAGCGGCGCGTCAAGCTCGACGCCGAGCGGGTGCGGCCCTTCCCCGGAATACGCTTCTCGGTCGACGATCATTCGATCGAGGCGACGGTGTTCCCTGCCGACGGCATCCGCCAGGCGCCGGTGAGCCCGGTCGACGGGCGCCCGATGCGGCGCGCCAACGCCTTCGAGGTAGAGGCGCTGCTCGGAGAGAGGCTCGAGTAGCGGCGCGGGCCGCGCAGCGCCGCGGCGCTCGGCGCGGGATTCTCTAGGCGCGCCTGCCGATGTCGACGTAGTCGCGGCGCGTCGCGCCGATGTAGAGCTGGCGCGGCCGGCCGATGCGCATGCCGGGATCGGAGATCATCTCCTGCCAGTGCGCCACCCAGCCCACGGTGCGCGCGATCGCGAACATCACGGTGAACATCGAGCGCGGAATCCCGATCGCGCTGTAGATGATCCCCGAATAGAAATCCACGTTGGGGTAGAGCTTGCGCGAGAGGAAGTATTCGTCCTTGAGAGCGATCTCCTCGAGGCGCTGCGCCAGCTCGAGCAGCGGGTTGTCGCTGCGCCCGAGCGCGGCGAGCACTTTGTGGGACATCTCGCGGATGATCTTGGCGCGCGGATCGAAGTTCTTGTAGACGCGGTGGCCGAAGCCCATGAGGCGGAAGTGGCTCGACTTGTCCTTGGCCATCGCCAGGTACTTCGGGATGTTGTCGACCGTGCCGATCTGCTCGAGCATCGAGAGCACGGCCTCGTTGGCGCCGCCGTGCGCCGGACCCCAGAGCGCCGACACGCCCGCGGAGATTGCCGCGTAGGGATTGGCGCCGGTGCTGCCGGCGAGCCGCACCGTCGAGGTGCTGGCGTTCTGCTCGTGGTCGGCGTGCAGCACGAAGAGGAGGTCGAGCGCCTCGCACGCCACCGGATCGAGCTGGTACGGCTCGCACGGCACCGCGAACAGCATGTTGAGAACGTTGGCGGCGTAATCGAGATCGTTGCGCGGGTAGATGAAGGGCTGGCCGAGCGAGTGCTTGTGCGCCGCCGCGGCGATGGTCGGGAGCTTGGCGATGATGCGGTGGGAGAAGATCTCGCGGTGGCGCGGGTTATGGATGTCCATCGAGTCGTGATAGAACGCCGACATCGAGGCGACGACTCCGGACACCATCGCCATGGGATGCGCATTGGCATGGAAGCCGTTGAAGAAGCGCAGCAGCCACTCGTTGATCATCGTGTGATAACGGATGTTGCAGGTGAACTCCTGCAGCTGCTTCGCCGTCGGCAGCTCCCCCATGAGCAGCAGGTACGCGACCTCCATGAAGGAGCTCTTCTCAGCGAGCTGCTCGATCGGATAGCCGCGGTAGAGCAGCACGCCGGCATCGCCGTCGATATAAGTGATGCCGCTCTCGGTCGCGGCCGTCATGCCGAAGCCCGGATCGTAGGTGAAGACGTCCAGATCCTTGTAGAGCGTCGCAATGTCGAGCGCCGCGGGACCGATCGTGCCGCTGCGCACCGGGAGCGCGCTGCTGCGCCCGCTCTCGGGATCGGTGAGCTTGAAGGTCTTCTGAGTCATCTGCGCCGCGGCTTCCATGGCCAGCGCCGGCGCAGTCATTCGGCGCCGGGCGCGTGAATCCAAGGAGGTTTACATGGACCGCGCGCGACAATCAAGGCGCGCCGCCGCCGTTGTGAGGCGGCTCACCCGAAGGAGGGAGGAACTCTCGAAGCGCGCGCAGCGCGCGTCACTTGGGCGCGGCGGCCGCGGCGTACTTCCGGCGGAACTTGTCGACGCGCCCGGCGGTGTCGACGATCTTCTGCTTGCCCGTATAGAAAGGATGGCAGTTCGAGCACACCTCGACCTGCAGGTCGTGCCCGAGCGTCGAGCTCGTCTTGAACGTGTTGCCGCACGTGCAGGTGACGGTGATCTCTTTGTAGTCGGGATGGATGGCGGCTTTCATGGCGGCTCGCGGGCAGTTGGGGCTCACGGCCTAAGATGGGGCGTGAGCGCTGGCACTTAAAGGGCGCCGGAGTTTAGCGGCAGTGCCGTCTCGCCTCAAGCCGCTCGGGGTGCCGGCATCCTCCGAGCTGTAGCTCCTTATCCACAGAAGCTGTGGACAAATCTGTGGATGGAGAGGCCCGCGAAGCCGCGATTTCCCGCTTAGATTGCATAATTGTTACTTTGATCAAATTTTAACCAGGCATTTTTCCTCTGTTTCTTCAATGGCTTACACGCATCATGTCCAGCGCCTTGGGCGCTTTCCGGTGTAATTAACTCATTCTCCGACGGCGCCTCCCGTGCCTGTGAATAAAGGCCGCAGGCTGTCCCGGGCGCCGCCGGCCGGGGCGGTTGACAAAGCGAAACCACCGGGCATTTCCGGCCTTTCAGGCACGAAATCGGTGAGCAGATCGTTGAGGAAGCGCAGCCCGAGCTCGCTCGGGCGGTAGCCTTCGGCCGTGCGCTCGAGGAGGCCGCGGGCCCGCAGCCGCTCGAGGGTGGGCGTAATCCTCGAGCTCGCAATTCCGGTCCGGCCGACGAACTCCTCGAGTGCAAATCCCGCCGTGAGACGCAGCGCGTTCAGCATGAACTCAAACGGCAGCTCCCCGGGCGAGACCGTGCTGCGGGTGAGCTCGCCGGGGGCGGCGGCGAGATAACGCCGTGGCTCGCGCGGCTGCACCGTGCGCACGATCTCCCCGCGCGCGGGGAAGGTGAGCTTGCCGTGAGCGCCGGCGCCCACGCCGAGGTAATCGCCGAAGCTCCAGTAGTTGAGGTTGTGGCGGCACTGCCTTCCCGGGCGGGCGTAGGCCGACACCTCGTAGTGGCCGAAGCCCGCCGCCGCGAGGCGCGCCGCGCATTCCTCGAGCTGTGCTGCCGCCTCGTCGTCGTCAGGGAGCGGCGGCGGACGCGCGGCGAAGACCGTTCCGGGCTCGAGCGTGAGCTGATAATGGGAGAGGTGCGCGGGCGCGAGCGCGAGCGCCTCCGCGACGTCGCGCAGCGCACCGGCACGCTCCTGCCCCGGGAGCGCGTACATGAGATCGAGGTTGAAATTGACGAGGCCGGCGGCATGCAGCTCCTCGGCCGCCCGGCGCGTCTCGGCGGGCGAATGGATGCGTCCGAGCGCCATGAGCGCTTGCGCGTCGAAGCTCTGTGCACCGAGCGATACGCGCGTGACACCGGCAGCCCGGTACTCGCGGAATGCGCCGCGCTCGATCGCCCCCGGATTCGCCTCCAGGGTCACCTCGGCGTCGGCCGCGAGGGTCAACTGCGCGCGTGCCGCGCCGAGCACGCGCGCGATCGCCTCGGGCGGAAAGAGGCTCGGGGTGCCGCCGCCGAAGAACACGCTCACCACGGAGCGGCCGGCGACCTGGCGGGCCTGCGCCTCGAGGTCGCGCGCGAGCCGCGCCACGTACGGGTCCGCAGCGAGCTCTCCCTGCAGCGTGTAGGAATTGAAGTCGCAGTAGGGGCACTTGCGCACACACCAGGGGAAATGCACATAAAGAGAGAGCGGCGGGGTAAGGAGCACGGCCATGGCTTGGGCAATATGCTACCCGTATGACTGCGTGCGGCGAATGGCGGCGGGCAACGGAATTTAAGCGATTAATCGATCATTACGTAGTTAATGAGCGATTTAAGCGTCACAGCTGACTTGCAATCGGCTGTCGCGAGGCTTAGTCTTGGATCGATTAATCGATTATTAGGCGATAAATGCATGATTAAACGAGTATGAAGGTGACCCAATCCGCGCTCCTCGACTCAAGCCGGGCCGCGGAGGTGAAAAAACTGGGCGCGGCGCTCGCGCGTCTGCGCATCGCCCGTGGCGTCAAGCAGGACCAGGCGGCCGTGCGTGCCGGCGTGTCTCGCAACACGGCGTACCGCCTGGAGAAGGGCGATCCGGGAATCGCGGTCGGTCAAGTCCTGCGCTATCTGGATGCGATCGTGCCGGGCAAGACGCTGCTCGAGCTCTTGTCCGAGACGGACCCGGCGTTGGCCGCGCTCGCCGCGAA
>JASHQW010000236.1 GCA_030038875.1 Gammaproteobacteria bacterium
CATCGCCGACGAGGTGCAGCCGGGCTTCGGCCGGCTGGGTGAGACGATGTGGGGCTTCCAGCGCCACGGCGTCGTTCCGGACCTCGTGACGATGGGAAAGCCCATGGGCAACGGACATCCGGTCGCCGCCGTCGCGGCACATCCTGAGGTTTTCGCGCGCTTCGCCAAGCGCCGCCACTACTTCAACACCTACGGAGGCAACAGTGTGTCCTGCGCGGTGGCGCTCGCAGTGCTCAGAGTCATCCGCGAGGAGGATCTCCTCGAGAATGCCCGCCGCACCGGCGAGTACCTGAAGCGCGGCCTCGAGGCACTGGCGCAGCGCACGGCCGCGATCGGCGAGGTGCGCGGTGCGGGATTGTTCCTCGGCGTCGAGATCCGGCCCAACCCGGCGAGCGGGCTGGTCGGCTCAGCGGAGACCCGACGGGTGGTGAACGGGATGTGCCGGCGCGGCGTGCTGGTGGGCTCGACCGGCCGCCACGGCGACGTGCTCAAGATCCGCCCGCCGCTCACCCTCGAGACGCAGCATGCGGATCTGCTGCTCGAGGCGCTCGAGCAGACGCTGAACGACAAGGACTGACCGGCTCAGCGGCTCTGTGCCGGCGACGACTGCGCCGACGCCGGCGCCGCTACCGGGGCCGCCACCCTGGGACGCCGGAAAACCACGTAGGCGAGCAGCGCCACCGCGATCGACACCGTGCTGGTCCAGAACTCGGCACGGTGCGAAGCGGTGAACGCCATCGCAATGATCACCGAGGCCATCCCGGCGATGGCGAAGTAGCTCAACCAGGGGAAGAACCACATCGGCAGCGCGGAGGGAGGCAGCCCCGCGCGCTCGCGCGCCCGGCGCGAGACGACCTGCGACACGCCGATCATCAGATAGATGATCGCGATGATGGCGCCGGAGGCATTCACCAGGAACTTGAACACGACGCCCGGCGAGACGATCGCGGCGATGACGCCGGCGAAACCGAAGGCGCTCGCGAGCAGCACGGCGCGCGCCGGCACGTGGCGACGGTTGGTGCGCACCAGCCAGCGCGGCGCATCGCCGCGGGTCGCCAGCACGAAGAGCACGCGCGAGGCGATGTAGAAGCAGGAATTGAGACAGGAGAGCACCGCGGTAAGGATCACCGCCGCCATGAAGGTGCTCGCGAAGGGGAAATGCACCTCATCGAGCGCGAGCGTGAACGGCGATTCCGCGGGCACCACCTTGCTCCAGGGAACGACGCAGGTAATGACAAACACCGAGAGCACATAGAAAAGGAGTATGCGGCTGATGATGGTGGAGGTCATGCGCGCCACCGCGCGGGCCGGCTCCGGCGACTCCGCCGCGGCGATGGTCACCACCTCGGCCCCCATCATCGACCAGATGACCGTGGTCACCGAGGCCAGCACCGCGAACCAGCCCTGCGGCGCAAATCCGCCGTAAGCGGTGAGATTCGAGAAGGTCGGCCCCGTCGGCGAACGGAAGCCGAAGGCATGCGCGCCGACCACGACGATGAAGGAGATGATCGCGGCGACCTTGATGGAGGAGAACCAGAACTCGAACTCGCCGTAGGCGCGTGCCGACATCAGGTTCACGGACGTCATGAACACCATCAGCACGGTTCCGATGAGCCACGCCGGCACCGGCAGCCAGTCCTTGATGATCCCGGCGCCGGCGATCGCCTCGACCGGGATGACCACGACCCAGAAATACCAGTAGAGCCATCCGACCGAGAAGCCGGCCCAGTTGCCGAGCGTCGCGCGCGTGAACTCGGTGAAGGAGCGCACCTGCGGCATCTCGACCGCCATCTCGCCCAGCATCCGCATGACGAGCAGCAGCAGGAACCCGGTGAGTGTGTAGCCGACGACGACCGCGGGGCCGGCGGCGTTGATGGCCACGCTGCTGCCGACGAAGAGCCCCGCGCCGATGATGCCGCCGATGGTGATCATCGCGACGTGCCGGGGACGGAGCGAGCGGCTGAGCTGGTGGGTGTCGGTCGCAGCGGCAGTGGCGGCTTCGTTCATAGTCCTCGGAGTATAGCGGGTCGTGGAGAGCCGCCCGACACCGTATGCTAAGACATGCTGCAGAAGACCCTCACCGCCGCGGCGATCTTCCTTATTGTGTTCGGCGCCGCCTGTGGAGCCGCGCCTGCCGCGCGCCCACGCGCGACGGACCTCGGAGTCAAGGTCGGCGTGCTGCCGCGGGGACCCCTCGATGCCATCACCGACGTGGCGGGCGTTGCGGTCGGTCAGACGACCATCGTCCGCGGCGACACCGTGCGCACCGGCGTCACCGCGATCGTGCCCCATCCCGGCAATCTCTACCGCGAGAAGGTGCCGGGTGCGATCTCCGTCGGCAACGGTTACGGCAAGCTGACGGGCGTCACCCAGGTGGATGAGCTCGGCGAGATCGAGACGCCGATCCTCCTCACCTCGACGGTCGCGGTTCCGCGCGTGGCGGACGCTCTCATCACCTACATGCTGCAGCTGCCCGGGAATGAGGACGTGCTGTCGATCAACCCCGTCGTCGGCGAGACGAACGATGGGTACCTGAACGACATCCGCGGCCGCCACATCGCCCCGGAGGACGTGTTCGCCGCGTTGCGGAGCGCCCGCGGCGGTCCGGTCGAGGAAGGCGCGGTCGGTGCCGGTACCGGAACGGTGGCCTTCGGATGGAAGGGAGGCATCGGCACCGCGTCGCGCCTGTTGCCGAAGAGCCTGGGCGGCTACACGGTGGGGGTCCTGGTGCAGACCAATTTCGGCGGCGTGCTCACGATCGCCGGAGCGCCCGTCGGAGTCGAGCTCGGCCAGTACTACCTGCGCGCCAGCCACGCGGATGCCGGCCGCATCCGCTACCGGGCAGATGGCTCCTGCATGATCGTGGTCGCGACCGATGCACCGCTCGATGCGCGCGAGCTCAAGCGCCTCGCAGCGCGAGCGCTGCTCGGGATGGCGCGCACCGGAAGCTCGGCATCGAACGGCAGCGGCGACTACTCGATCGCCTTCTCGACCGCGCCTGAGGTGCGTATTCACGCCAGCGATCCCGCGCTGACGCGCAAGACCGAAGTGCTCACCACGCTCGCGATGTCCCCTCTGTTCGAGGCCGCGATCGAGGCCACCGAGGAGGCGATCTACAACTCGATGCTCAAGGCGACGACGACGACGGGCAACGGGCACACGGTGGAGGCGCTGCCCGTCGAGCGGGTGGCGGAGATTCTCAGGGAGCATCGGGTGATTCACTAGCGCGTGCCGTATCGAACAGCCGCCTGGCAACGAGCAGAGCAGCGATGGCTCCCGCGAGCTGCGCGAGGATAAATCCCGGGACATCGGCCGGCCGGATTCCCGAGAAGGTATCCGACAGCGAACGCGCAATCGTGATGGCCGGATTCGCGAACGAAGTCGAGGCGGTAAACCAATAGGCTGCGCCGATCCAGGCCGCGACCATCCATGCGGCATCCTGCCGGCGTTCGTGTCCCAGAATCACCAGCAGCAGTCCGAAGGTTGCCACGATCTCGGCGAGCCACATCCCTAAGCCCGTCCGAACGTGCGTCGACGACTGCAGCCAGGGCAGATCGAACATCGCGTGCGCGAGGACTGCGCCGAGGCAGCACCCGAGCACCTGAACGACCGCGTAGACGCCGGCGTCGCGCCACGGCAGCGAGCCGCGCAGTGCCTCGATCAGGGAGACGGCCGGGTTGAAGTGGGCGCCGCTGACAGGTGCCAGCAGCGCAATCAGCATGGCCAGCACGGCCACCGTTGCCCCGGTGTTCGCAAGCAGCGCGACCGCGGCGTTTCCGCCCGCGAGGCGCTCGGCCATGATCCCCGAGCCGATCACGGCCGCCGCCAGGAGCAGCGAGCCGATCCCTTCGGCGGCGAGACGCCTGGAGAGGCTCACTCCGCGCTCTCGGGCGGCTGCGCCTTGCCGATCGCGTCCAGACGCTGCTGCAGCTTCAACCGGTCGAATGAGGCGAGCGGGAGGCTCGTGAAGATCTTGATGCGGTTGTCCAGCATCCTGAATGCGTCCCGAAAGGCCGCCCATTTCTCGGCCTCCGAGCCTTCCACCGCCGCCGGATCCGGCACGCCCCAATGCGCCGTCATCGGCTGTCCGGGCCAATAGGGGCAGACCTCACCGGCTGCGTTGTCGCAGACCGTGAACACGAAGTCCAAAGGAGGCGCCCCGGAAGCTGCGAATTCGTCCCAGCTCTTGCTCCGCAGGCCTTCTGTGGGGAGATTCAGCTTTTTCAGGAGCTCGAGAGCGATCGGATGCACAGTCCCTTTCGGGTGACTTCCCGCGCTGAACCCACGGAAGCGCCCCTGCCCCCACTGCCTGATCAGGGCCTCCGCAATGATGCTGCGCGCGGAGTTGCCGGTGCACAGGAACAGGACGTTATAGGGTCGATCCGCCATGAGACTGCCCGTATCGGCTACGCGAGTACCTTTGCCATGCAGACCGCCGAGCCCGGGCAGAGCGAGCGAAACTCCTCGCTCCCTTTCACGTCCTCCGGCGCCACGTCGCGCTCGATCACCTGGTAACCGCGCTGCGCGAAGAATCTGGCGGCGCCCTGGGTGAGGAGGATCAGCCGCTCGATCCTGGCCTCTCCAGCGAGACGCTCGAGCTCCGACACGATGGCGCCTCCGAGACCCCTTCCGCGGCGGTCGTGGCAGACCACGACCGAGCGCAGCAAGGCGGACGAGCCGAAGCGCTGCAGGGCGCCGGCGGCCACGAGCTTCCCACCCTCGTGGATCACCACGAACTCAGGCCGCGCCGAGCCCAGGTCGATCGTGGGCAACGCGGCGCTCTCGAGGAGCGCGCGGATTGTGACCAGATCATCCGCAGAGGCGGCGCGCACGCGCGGCACGGGCGTTGCCCGGATCAACCGGCCTTTGGCGTACAGCAGCTCGGAGCGCAGCACGCGGCGGCGGCTTCCTTCTCGTGCTGCGGACGGATCTCGTCCGTTCCATAGACGGAGCTCTCGCCGGTCGTGAGGAAGGTCTCCCACTGAATGCCCTGCGGATCGCCGATCCAGCTCTTCTCGCTGTGCGCATAGCAGCAGGTCTTCTCGCCCTCCTCGATCATGGGCCCTGCGGCCCGCCGGAGGCGTCCGTACACCTCCTCGAGCTCGCTGCGGTCCTCGACCTGGACTCCCAGGTGCTGCACGCCGGGCGGCGCCCCGCGCTGACTGATCGCAAAGTTGACCCGCGGATCCTCGAGCATCCATTTGGCGTAATCGCTCTTGCGCACGCCGGGCTCGGCGGCGAACAGCCGCGAGTAGAAGCGGACGGATGCCTCGAGGTCCTCGACGGCCACGTGCACGTGCAGGCGTTTCATGCGGTCTTCCTTTTTGCGGCGGCGGCCACCGGCCGGCAGTTCGTATCGCACGCCTCGTCCGCGAGGCTGCAGCAATTCTCGGTGAGGAAGTCGACCAGGCCGCGCACGCGCTCGAAGTTCGCCCGGTAGTAGAGGTTGCGGCCCTCGCGGCGGCTGACGATGAGCCCGGCATGCACCAGGCCCTTCAGGTGAAACGAGAGTGTGGGCGGGGGAACCTCGAGGCGCTCGATCAGCTCGGAGGGCGTGTAGCCCTCGGGGCCGCGCTTCACCAGCAGCCGATAGACCGCCAGACGCGGCTCCGAGGCGAGGGCCGCCAGGGCGCCAATGGCTTCTTTAACTTTCACGATTTCAATTATATGAAAATAATGTCCGCTTGCAAGTCTCGGCCGGACGAGACTTCTCGGCGTACTGGGCGTCCGGCAAGGTCAGCGATGCAAGCTCGTGCGCGACTTGAGCTTCCGGCGACGGACCGGCACGCCTCGTCACTTGACTGAGCGCTGCTTCGAGCTTGTGCCAGTCGCCTTGTCCTTGACCATCACGACCAGGAACTTCGCGGGCTTCGTTTGGCTTGCATTCTCGGAAACCGTGTGTACGTCGTCCGGACTTTCGTAAAAGGTCGCGCCCGGACCGAGTGTTACGGCGGGTGAGCCCTGCACCTGCATGCGCAGCATTCCCTCGAGAACGTAGACGAACACCTGCGCATGGTGGCGGTGCGCAGGTGACCTGCCTCCCGGGGCGTACTCGACCGTCTCGAGCGTCACTTCCTTGCCGGGCATGCCGACCAGATCACGCGCGATGAGCTCTACGACAACCGCCTCGGATGCGGCCGCCTCGGGTGCGGCGGCCAGCGGCAGCGAGGCGAGCGCGGCGAGCACGATGCCGACAGATACTCCACACGCCCGGGCGCGCGAACGTCCAACAGGCCAGTGCCGGGGATACACACGAGAAGCCATACCGCCTCCTCTCGGCTCTGGCAGTCATCCTGGCGGGATCCATGCCATCGAACAAGCCTGGCGACATCGGGCCTTGAAGCCTGGAGAATCGGCCGACTGGCGTACAATTTAATCCCAGCGCCGCCGTAGCTCAGTGGTAGAGCAGCCGCCTTGTAAGCGGCAGGTCGTCTGTTCAATCCAGACCGGCGGCACCAGCCCCCTCGATGCGCACGCCCGCGGCCGTCCGGGCGAACGTCCGAACGCTGTGATCCGCCAATGCATGCACCGGCGATCGTTCTCGAAACCCCGCGCCTCACGCTGCGCGAGGCGGTGTCGTCGGATGCCGCGTTCTGCCTCGCTCTCCTCAACGATCGCTCGTGGCTCGAGAACATCGGCGACCGCGGAGTTCGCACGGCTGCCGATGCCGAGCGCTACATCAGCGACAGCCTCCGGCCGCCGTATCAGGCTCTCGGCTTCGGGCTGTACGTGGTGCAGCTCAAATCGGGCGCGCGGCCGATCGGACTCTGCGGTCTCCTCAAGCGGGATTTTCTTTCGGCTCCCGACCTAGGTTTTGCGCTGCTGCCGGACTTCGTCGGCTCCGGTTACGCCGCGGAGGCTGCGCGCGCGGTGCTGTCGCACGCGCAGGGAAAGCTCGGCAGCGAGCAGCTGTACGCGATCGTCCAGGCCCGAAATCATCGCTCGATCCGCTTGCTCGAGCGACTCGGATTCCGTCACCAGGGGCCCTGTCGGACCCCACAGCAGGAGCTTCTCGAGCTCTATGTCACTCAGCTCAGGGCGTAGAGATACTCGACGAACGAGGCTATGGCCCCGTCCAGCCCCTGCACCTTCGGATTGGCCGACTCGATCAGGTAGTACTCGTCCGGCGCGTGCGCGCCCGTGCCGTGCCCCATGCCGAAGTGCCCGGCTGGAAGACTGAGCGGGGCATCGGTGAACAGATACCCGGGCCACGATCCTGCTGAGCGCGGCCACAGCTGCGCATCGGCGCCGAGCTTGCGATAAGTGGCGAGTTGCGTCTGGATCAGCCGGCTGTTCTTGTCAGTCGAGTTCGGATCGTAACCGCCGCTCATATTGACCTCGATGTCACCGAAGCCGTGCTTGGCCAGATGGTCCTTCAGCTTCGCGAGCGTGTCGGCGGCGGTCATGTCCGGCACGAGCCGCATGTCGATCTTCGCTTCCGCCCGATGCGGCAGGATGGTCTTGCCGCCGGGGCCCGTGTAGCCCGCGACCAGGCCTTCGATATTGATCGTCGGCTGTGACTCGAGCAGCATCTGGGACTCGAGCCAGCTGACATCGCGAACCCAGCGCTCGAC
>JASHQW010000237.1 GCA_030038875.1 Gammaproteobacteria bacterium
TGCCGAGGAGCGAGTCGTAGTTGTCCGGGACGGTGTCCCCGGTGCCGAACCCGGCGTCCACCCGCACCGAGTCCATGACCGGCCACTCGAGGAGCGCCAGCCGTCCGGCGCTCGGCAGGAAGCCGCGCTCCGGATCCTCCGCGCAGACGCGCGCCTCGATTGCATGACCGTCGCCGCGCAGCTGCTCCTGGGTGAGCGGCAGCGCCTCGCCGGAGGCGACCCTGAGCTGCCACTCGACGAGGTCGAGCCCGGTCACCGCCTCGGTCACCGTGTGCTCGACCTGCAGCCGCGTGTTCATCTCCATGAAGTAGAAGGCGGCGCCGTCGTAGAGGAACTCTACCGTGCCCGCGCTCACGTAGCCGATCTCGCGCGCCACGATCAGCGCCGCGGCACGCAGGGGCGCGCGCAGCTCTTCCGGCAGCGCGGGCGCCGGCGCCTCCTCGATGAGTTTCTGGTGGCGGCGCTGGATCGAGCAGTCGCGGTCTCCCAGGTGGAGGAAGTGGCCGTGCGTGTCGGCAAACACCTGGACTTCGACGTGCCGCGGTGCGGGCAGGTAGCGCTCGATCAGGAGCGCGCCATCGCCGAAGGCGCTCTCGGCGAGGCGCCGCGCCGCGGCGAGCGCTGCGGTGAGCTCGGACTCCTGGCGCACGATCTGCATGCCTTGCCGCCGCCGCCGGCGGCGGGCTTGATGATGAGAGGGAGCCCCACGGTGTGGGCCGCGGCCGCGAGCTGACTGAGATCCTGCTCCGGCCCCGCGTAGCCCGGGAGCACCGGCACGCCGGCCGCACGCATGCGGTTCTTGGCGACGATCTTCGAGCCCATCGCGGCGATCGCCGCCGCGGGCGGGCCGACGAAGGTGATCCCGGCGTCGGCGCAGGCCTGGGCGAAGTGCGCGTTCTCCGAGAGGAAGCCGTAGCCCGGGTGAATGGCCGCGGCGCCCGCGGCGCGCGCCGCGGCGATGATGCGCTCGATGTCGAGGTAGCTCTCGCGCGCCGGCGCCGGGCCGATCCACAGGGCCTCGTCCGCCTCGCGCACGTGGCGCGCGCGCGCGTCCGCATCCGAGAACACCGCGACCGTGCGCCAGCCGAGGCGCCGCGCCGTGCGGAAGATGCGGCAGGCGATCTCGCCGCGGTTTGCGACCAGGAGAGTCTTCACGCCATCACATCCGGTACACGCCGAAGTGCGCCGGCTCGAGCGGCGCGTGGCGCACCGCGGCGAGCGACAGCGCCAGCACCCGACGCGTGTCGACGGGGTCGATCACTCCGTCGTCCCACAGCCGCGCCGAGGAGTAATACGGGTGCCCCTGCCGCTCGTACTGCTCGCGGATCGGCATCTTGAACGCCTCTTCCTCCGCCGCGGGCCAGTCCTCGCCGCTGCGCGCCATCTGGTCGCGCTTCACGGTGGCGAGCACACTCGCCGCCTGCTCCCCGCCCATAACGGAGATGCGCGCGTTCGGCCACTGAAAGAGCAGCCGCGGCGCATAGGCGCGGCCGCACATGGCGTAGTTGCCGGCGCCGTAGCTGCCGCCGACGATCACCGTGAGCTTCGGCACCGGCGCGCAGGCGACCGCGGTGACCAGCTTGGCGCCGTCCTTGGCGATGCCGCCGGCTTCGGCGCGCCGGCCCACCATGAAACCGGTGATGTTCTGCAGGAAGAGCAGCGGAATCTCCTCGCGCGCGCACAGCTCGATGAAATGCGTGCCTTTCAGGGCGCTCTCGGAGAACAGCACGCCGTTGTTGGCGAGGATGCCGACCGGATAGCCGCCGAGGTGCGCGAAGCCGCACACGAGCGTCGTGGCGTAGAGCTCCTTGAACTCGTCGAGCTCGGAATCGTCCACCAGCCGCGCGATCACCTCGCGCACGTCATAGGGCTTGCGCAGGCTCGCCGGAACCACGCCGTAGAGCTCGGCCGGATCGTAGCGCGGCTCGCGCGCGGCACGCGGGGGCGCACAATCGGCGGCGGGCTTCAACCGCGCGACGATGCGGCGCGCGATGGCGAGCGCGTGGGTGTCGTTCTCGGCGTAGTGGTCGCACACGCCGGACTCGCGGCAATGGACGTCGGCGCCGCCCAGGGTCTCGGCGTCGATGTCCTCGCCGGTCGCCGCCTTGACGAGCGGCGGACCGCCGAGGAACACCCGGCCCTGATTGCGCACGATGACGTTTTCGTCCGACATCGCCGGCACGTAGGCGCCGCCCGCGGTGCACGAGCCGTGCACCACGGAGATCTGCGCGATGCCGAGTCCGGAGAGCGTCGCCTGGTTGTAGAAGATGCGTCCGAAGTGCTCGCGATCGGGGAACACCTCGTCCTGCGCCGGCAGGAACGCCCCGCCCGACTCGACCAGATAGATGCACGGCAGGCGGTTGTCGCGCGCGATCTCCTGGGCGCGCAGGTGCTTCTTCACCGTGATCGGATAGTAGGTGCCGCCCTTGACGGTCGGGTCGTTGGCGACGATCACGCACTCGCGCCCCGCCACGCGCCCGATGCCGGTGACGATCCCGGCGCAGGCGATGTCGCCGCCGTACATGCCGTGGGCGGCGAGCTGCGAGAACTCGAGAAACGGGCTGCCGGTGTCGAGGAGCACGCGCACCCGCTCGCGCGCGGACAGCTTGCCGGCGGCGCGGTGCTTGTCCACGGCAGCCCTGGAGCCGCCGCGGGCGGCGCGTGCGACCTCGCGGCGCAGGTCCTCGCTCAGGGCGCGCATGGTGCGCTCGTTGTCACGGAATTCCTGTGACTGCAGGTCGACCCGGGTGGCGATGCGCGGCATGGCTACTTGACCGTGATTGCCGGTTTGTCGGACAATCATACGATCTAGCCCAAGGAGAGGCAAGCCCATATGACCCCGCTCGATTGCACCGACAGCGACTTCGGCTTGAGTGAGGAGCTCGAGGAGATCCGCCGCGAGGTGCGGCGCTTCGCCGCGGAGCAGATCGCCCCGCGCGCCGCCGACATCGACCGCAGCAACGAGTTTCCGCGCGACCTGTGGCCGGCTCTCGGCGCCCAGGGACTGCTCGGCATCACCGTGCCCGAGCGCTTCGGCGGCGCCGGCCTCGGCTATCTCGCCCACGTCATCGTCATGGAGGAGATCTCGCGTGCCTCGGGGGCGGTCGGCCTCTCCTACGCCGCGCATTCCAACCTGTGCGTCAATCAGCTGCGGCTGAATGCCAGCGAGCAGCAGTGCGCGCGCTATCTGCCGAAGCTGCTGTCCGGCGAGCACGTCGGCGCGCTCGCCATGTCGGAGCCCGGCGCGGGCTCGGACGTGGTATCGATGCAGCTGCGCGCCGAGCGGCGCGGCGATTCCTATCTGCTGAACGGCCGCAAGATGTGGATCACCAACGGTCCGGATGCCGACGTCCTCGTGGTGTACGCCAAGACCGACCCGGCGGCGGGACCGCGCGGCATCACGGCCTTCATCGTCGAGCGCGGCACGCCGGGGTTCGGGAGCGCACAGAAGCTCGACAAGCTCGGCATGCGCGGCTCCAGCACCTCCGAGCTGGTGTTCGACGATTGCTGCATTCCCGCGGCCAACATGATCGGCACCGAGAACGGCGGCGTGTGCGTCCTCATGAGCGGGCTCGACTACGAGCGCGTGGTGCTCGCCGGCGGCTCGCTCGGCCTGCACGCCGCGGCGCTCGACCTGGTGCTGCCCTACGTCCGCGAGCGCAAGCAGTTCGGCGCCGCCATCGGCACTTTCGAGCTCATGCAGGGCAAGGTCGCCGACATGTATGCCTCGCTCAACGCCGCGCGCGCCTACGCCTACGCGGTGGCGCGCGCCTGCGATGCGCGCACCGTGCGGCGGCGCGACGCCGCGAGCTGCATCCTGTTCGCCGCCGAGCGCGCCACGGCGGCCGGCCTCGAGGCCATCCAGGCGCTGGGCGGCAACGGCTACATCAACGACTACCCGGCCGGCAGGCTGCTGCGCGATGCCAAGCTCTACGAGATCGGCGCCGGCACTCAGGAGATCCGCCGCATGCTGATCGGGCGCGAGCTGTTCGAGGCGGCGGCGTGAGCGTCGAGTTCGCGCCACTCCTCATCGAGCCCGCCTACCGCAAGGTAGCGGCGGCGATCGGCGCGCGCATCCTGTCGCGCGCGCTGCGCGAGGGCGAGCGGCTGCCGTCGGAGACCGAGCTGGCGCGGCAGTTCGGGGTGAACCGCTCCACCGTGCGCGAGGCGCTGCGCGAGCTCGAGAGCCGCGGGCTGGTGCAGCGCCGCCCCGGCTCGAAGCTGATGTCGGTGAGCCGCCCGCACCACGAGGCCGTCGCCGCCGGCGTGAGCCACGCCCTGCTGCTGCACGATGTCACCGTGCGCGACGTATGGGAGGCGCTCACCATCCTCGAGCCGCCGCTCGCCGAAACGGCGGCGCGCACGCGCAGCGCGGCGGACCTCGCCTGCATCACGGCGGCCGCGGACGCCTTCAGCGCCCAGCGCGCGGACGCGCCGCGGGCGGTGCGCTGCTGCGCCGAGTTCTTCCGCTGTATCGGCCGGGCCACCCACAATCCGGTGTTGGGGCTCGCCCAGGAGCCGCTGCTGCAGCTGCTCGAGCCCTCCCTCGGCGTCATGATCGACAAGGTGCCGCAGGCGCGCGCGCGCATCGCCACCGCCCAGCGGCGCCTCACGGAGGCGCTCGAGGCGCGCGCGCCGCAGGCCGCGCACCAGTGGATGGCGCGGCACATCCGCGACTTCAGGAAAGGCTACGAGCTCGCCGGAATCGACCTCGGGCTGCGGGTGACCGCCGGGGCGATGTGACGGGGTTCACGTCCGCGCCAGGTGCCGAAACCTTCACATTGCGCTGGCCTTGTAACGGGTATGCTGCGCCCCGAGTTTTGCGCACCAAACCCTCCTGCCGTGAAGGAGTCGTCCGATGCTCGGTCTACTCGTCGTGCTGTTCCTGTTCGTCGCCGTGGTCGGTTACCTGCTCGGCGCCTACAACGGCCTGGTGCAGGTGCGCGCCGCGGTGAAGCTCGCGTGGTCCAACATCGACGTGCTGCTCGTGCAGCGCCACGACGAGCTGCCGAAGCTCGTCGAGGTCTGCAAGCAATACATGCAGTACGAGCCGGGGGCGCTCGAGCGCGTGATGCGGGCCCGCGCCGGCGTCGACGCCGCGCGCAGCTCCGGCAACGTGGCCTCCCTGGGTCCGGCGGAGCGCGAGCTGCGTACCGGGCTCTCGGGACTGTATGCGGTCGCCGAGAACTACCCCGAGCTCAAGGCGAACGAGGCCTTCCGTCACCTGCAGGACCGTATCAGCGGACTCGAGACCGCGATCGCGGACCGCCGTGAGGTGTACAACGACGCCGTCAACACCAACAACGTGCGCATCGCCTCGTTCCCGGGCGTGCTGATCGCCGGGCTCGGCAACTTCCCCGAAGCCCAGCTGCTGCACTTCCAGACGGACGAGAAGGCCGACATCGACCTGAAGGCCGCCTTCTCGCGCTGAGCAGCCGGCGCGCGCGCCGCGCCTGCCAGCCGTCAGCAGCCGCCATGGTCACCCACGTGCAGAACCCGGCGGTAATCGCCGCCATCGCCGGCGCGGGCGCCCTGCTCTGCCTGTGGGGATTCTTCCGCCGGCTGCGACGCGACCGGCTGCTCGCCGACACGCCGCTGATGCACATCCGCTCGGCCGCCCAGGGCTACGTGAAGGTGGCCGGGCACGCGCGCCCCGCGAACGCGGCGCCGACGCCGGCGCCGCTCAGCGGACGCCCGTGCGTCTGGTGGGACTTCAAGATCGCCGAACGGCGGCGCGACTCGCGAGGCCGAGAGGAATGGTGCACGGTCGAGACCGCGACCAGCGTCGAGCTCTTCGTGCTCGCCGACGACGATGCCCAGTGTCTGGTGGGGCCGGTGAAGGCCGAGGTCACTCCCTCGCGGATCAACACCTGGTACGGCAACAGCTCGCGGCCGCTCGGCGGGCCGCCGCCGGTGAATACTGCGCTCCTCATGGGCCCGTATCGCTATACGGAGCGGCTGCTCGAGGTCGGCGCGCAGGTGTGTGTCGTCGGCGAGCTGCGCTCGCGCTCCGAGACCGGTGACCTTGCGGCCGCCACCGCGGCCAAGCTTCACGAATGGAAACAGGACCAGCAGGGGCTGCTCAGGCGCTTCGACGCCGACCACGACGGCCAACTGAGCGTCGCGGAATGGGACGCGGCGCGCCAGGTAGCCGCCCGGGAATGCGAGGCGCAGAAGCTGCAATCCAACATCGAGCGCGTCAGCGTCGTCTCCGAGCCCGCCGACGGCCGTCCGTTCCTCATCTCGCCGCTCGGCCCCGAGCGCATGGAAAGGCGCGAGCGGCGCATGGCGTGGCTCTATTTCGCGCTCGGCCTGGCGTGCGTGTGGGTGTGCGCCTGGGCGCTGCAGCAGCCCGCTGCGCTCAGCGGGCCCTAGAGAATCGCTCATAACCCGCCCTTCTGAGGCCATGAGTACAAATACGCAGAGCGTGCAGGCACCGGCAAGCTAACATCCGCTCCACGACACCAACACCTGGAGCGGAGTTCCCTTGGCAGCAATCGGCAGCGAGCACGTGCTCGCCGTGCATCACTGGACCGACACGCAATTCTCCTTCACCACCACGCGTGATCGCGGTCTGCGATTCGCGAATGGCCAGTTCGTCATGGTGGGGCTGCCGGTCGAGGGGCGGCCGCTGCTGCGCGCCTACAGCATCGCCAGCGCGAACTACGAGGACCACCTCGACTTTCTCAGCATCAAGGTGCCGAACGGGCCCCTCACTTCGAAGCTGCAGCACGTGCGCCCGGGCGATATCGTGCTCGTCAGCCGCAAACCCACCGGCACACTGGTGCTGCAGGACCTGAACCCGGGCAAGCGGCTCTACCTTCTCAGCACCGGCACCGGTGCCGCGCCGTTCCTGAGCCTGATCAGCGACCCGGAAGTCTACGAGCGCTTCGAGGTCGTGGCGCTGGTCCACGGTGTGCGCTGGGCGCGCGAGACCGACGTGGTCCGGAGCCGCATCGAGACGCTCAAGAGCCACGAGCTGCTTGGGTCCCAGGTGCGGGCGCAGCTGCGCTACTACCCGACCGTCACCCGCGAGCCCTACGTGCACCGCGGCCGCCTCACGGCGCTCATCGAGTCCGGCCGGCTGACGCGCGACCTCGATCTTCCGCCGCTCGACCCGGCGACGGACCGCGTCATGGTCTGCGGCAGTCCCGCGATGCTCAGCGATGCCGCGAAGCTCCTCGATGCGCGCGGCTTCCACATCTCGCCGCGCAGCGGCGAGCCAGGCGATTACGTCATCGAGCGCGCCTTCGTGCAGCGCTAATGGCCTCCTTCGACCAGTAGCCCCGCATCGGCGAGCGAGCGCGCGAGGTCCGCCTCGATGCGCAGGCCTTCCGCGCGCGCCAGGTGCTGCAGATGCAGCGTCGGGCCCGTGAGCACCTCGAGACCGCGCTTGAGCACGCTGCCGGCAGCGTGAACGCCGGCCTTATGCTGGTCGAAGCGCTCGGCGGGCGTGTAGCGGCTCATGCCGACGTAGACCCCGTACGGCCCCCTCCTCCGGTCCGCAAAGTCGAGCAGGATGAGGTAGACGTTGGTGCGGCCGCGGCGGCCCGCCTGGAGGCCGAGTGCCGCCTCGTAGGCCGCGGGCAGCCACTCGATGTAGCGCATCGGCAGCCACTCGGGAATCGAGGGCGCGGCGCGGCGCCACAGCGCCGCGAGCGCCTGCTCGATGGTCGTGGCGAATTCCCCGCGCATCCACAGCTCGTGAATGCAGTGCGCACCGGCGGCGCCTGCGCCGGCGTGCAGCGCGGCGCGGAGGTGTGCCTCGATCACCGCCCGCGGCGCGAGCTGCAGCGGCCGCACGGCAGGCGGCACCGTCGCGTCAAACGGCGCCACGGCGCTCACCGGTCTAGGCGGTGAGCGGCGCCCGCGCCGCCGAGCGCGCCGACAGGAGCCATACGATGCCGCCGATCCCGATGGTGACCGGCACGACGAGCACCGCCCGGCCCAGCGAGCTGGCATCGGACAGATGGCCGATGAGCGGCGGTGAGGGTACATCGCCCAGGAGGTGGATGAGGAACATGCTGAGCGCGATGGCGCTGGCACGCTCGAGCGGCGAGACCATGTTGGCAATCACCGCGTTGATCGGCCCGGTGGACATGAAGAGCAGCAGCTCGGCGGCGACGATCGCCGGATAATACTCAGCGGCAGCCGGTGCGGTGAGCGCCAGCAGCGCGCACGGCGCCGCGGCGAGTGTCACCGCCGCGGAGAACCACAGATAGCCCGCGGGCGAACGCTTGAGGCAATAGTCTCCGAGCCAGCCGCCGAGCAGCGTGCCGACGATGCCGGTGATCACCACCACCATGCCGAAATCGCGCGTCGCCGCAACCGGGGGCACGCCGCGCACGCGCTCGAGGAATGCCGGCATCCAGAACCCCAGTCCTCCGAGTCCGAACGTATAAGCTGCGTATCCCAGCACCACCAGCATGTAGGGTGCGCGGCGCAGCAGACTCCAGTAGACGGCGACGGCCCCCTGCCCTGCGGCGGCCGGCGGCATGAGCGCGGCCGCTGACCGGTCCTGTACGCCCCGCGGGGGATCGGGGATGAGGAGCACCGCAGCGGCGAGCAGCGCTCCCGGCGCGCCGCAGATGAAGAACGCGCCGCGCCAGCCGGCGTGCTGACCGATCAGTCCGCCGAGCACGTAGCCGAGCGCCGCGCCCACCGGAATCGCCATGTTGAGCACCGCGTAGACCCGCCCGCGCGCACTCCGCGGAAAACAGTCCGCGAGCAGCGCCGGGGCGATCGCGACGTAGGCGGCCTCGCCGACGCCGACCAGCGCGCGCGCACCGAGCAGCTGCGGGTAGTTGCGCGCCAGTCCCGACAGCACCGTTGCCAGGCTCCAGACGAGCACCCCGAGCGCGATCGGGCGGCGGCGCGAGCCGCGATCGCCCCAGGCGCCGAAGGCCGGCGCGGTGACCATGTACACCAGCATGAACGCCGGCCACAGCCAGCCGACCTCCTGGTCCGAGAGCGCCATCGCGCCTTTCAGATCCGGCACCAGGGGCGGCACCAGATAGCGGTCGAGGTAGTTCAGCAGGTTGATGGCGCTGAGGACGAACAGCGCCCGGTTGGCGGCGCGCGGCGACGGCGCAGCGGTACTCAATGCTTACTCCCCTCGCGGTGAGGTGCGCGTGGGACTTTAGCGCACCCGCCTTACGCCGGAGCGAGTTTCAGCCGCTCGAGATACTGCCTCACCGGATCGCGGAAGCCCTCGCTGCTCGTGACCGTGGTGCCGCCGGTGACCACCAGGATGAAGTCGCCGCGCGGCGTGCGGCTGACCTCCTTCACGTGGCTCATGTTGACGAGGCACGAGCGGCTGATGCGCAGCATCGGCTGCGTCTGGAAGGAGCGCTCCGCCTGCTGCAGCGTGCTGCGGGCGTGGAACACTTCGCGGCCGATCGTGAGGCGCACGTAGTTGCGGTCGGCCTCGAGCACCTCGACCTGCGCCACGTCCAGCATGTGCATGCGGCTGCCGGCCTCGGCCAGCACGCGCGGCTGGCGCTCGCTGGCGAAGGCGCCGCGCTCGAGCTGCTCGAGCAGCGACTCGAGCGAGCGCTGCCGGTCGCCGCTGCTTTGCCCCGCGCGCCTCTGGCGCACCCGGGCCGCGGTCGCCCTGAAGCGCGCATCATCGAAGGGCTTGAGCAGATAGTCGACCGCGCTCACCTCGAAGGCCTCGAGCGCATAGTGGTCGTAGGCGGTCACGAACACGATGAGCGGCAGCGTCGCTGGGTCGAGCGCGCGCGCCAGCGCCATGCCGGTCATCGAGTCCATCTGGATGTCGAGGAACAGCACGTGCGGCGGCCGCGCGCGGATCGCCTCGAGCGCCGTGCGGCTGTCGCCGAATTCGCCGACGACGTTGAAGTCGCCTTCGCGCTCGCAGCCCTCGCGCACCGTACGCCGCGCCGCCGACTCGTCGTCGACGATGATGACGTCCATCATTGATCGCCATCCGCCGGCAGGCGCGGTGCGGCCTCTGGCCCATCGCGCAGCAGCGGCATGTGAATCTCCGCGACCCACTGCGCCGCTCCTTCCGGGCCGGCGCTGAAGCTGGCGCGCTCGCCGAACTGCACCGCGAGCCGCTCGCGCACGTTGGCGAGCCCGATCCCGGATCCATGCAGCCCGTGCCACGAGGGCGCGAGGTTGTTGAGAACCCGCAGCACCAGCGTCTCGCCGGCGACGCCGGCCTCGACGCGCACGCTCACCGGGCCCTCGTGGCCTGCGAGCCCGTGCACCACCGCGTTCTCGACCAGCGGCTGGAGGATCAGGCTCGGCACCCAGGCGAGCGGCGCCGCATCGCGCGGCGGTACGCTGATGCTCAGCCGGTCGGCGAAGCGCCGCTGCTGCAGCTGCAGGTACAGCTGCACGAACTGCAGCTCGTCGCCGAGGCGCGAGAACTCCTGCTCGCCCGCCGTCAGCAGACGCCGCAGCAGGTCGCCGAGCTGCACCACCATCGCCTGCGCGGCCGGCGGGTCCCAGGTGATCTGTCCGCGGATGGTATGCAGGAGATTGAAGAGCGTGTGCGGCGAAAGCTGCATGCGCAGCGCCGCGAGGTGCGCCGCGGCCAGCGCGCGCTCGAGCGCCGAGGAGCGCAGCTGCGAGTCGCGCAGGCGCTGGTAGAAGCCGAAGCTGGTGATCAGCGCCAGGCCGAAGCCGTAAGTAATGAGAAAGCTGGTGGCGCTTGCGATCCAGGTGGGAATCGCGGGACCTGCGAAGAACTCGTTCCAGTCCGCGTAGGCATGCGCGTGCGCATGCGTGATGCCTATGGTGCCGTGCCATTCGCTCATGGCGACCTCGCCGAGCACCAGCGCCGGGGCCGCGAGCACCGCGAAGCCCAGCGCGCACGAGAGCTGGATGGGGAGCGTGCGCCACAGCGGCCGCCAGCCGATGCGCAGCGAGGTCCAGGCGCACAGGATGAAGAGCGGATAGAGGATGAGGTGCTGCACCAGGCGCGCGTCCCAGGGCGCGAAGAAGTCGGTGACGTTGAACTCCTCGAGGCTCTGACCCATGGTGTTCGCGTACATGAGGTTGGACGCAGCCACGTAGATCCAGAAGCCCGTGAGCACCGCGAGCTGCGGCCAGAAGTTGCGGCGCGCGCGCGCGGCACGGCGCTCGCCCGCGGGGTCGCCGGCACGGGCGACGCCGAGGAAGGCCGGAGTGATCCGTTCGAGTGGTGAGACGCTCATTTTTGGAGCATAGCCTACGCCCGCCGGCGCCAAAGCGCCGCTTACCAGCGCAGTGGGACGATTCCGTCTATCCGCGGGACGAATCCGCGGAATTCCTGTCGCACGCCGCCGCGCGCGCGGCGCCCAAGTGAGGACTGGTCAGGCGTGCGGTACGAAGTCGTCGCTCCCCGGGATCAACGCGTAGCGCGCCGCCTTTAAACGAAACGGGCAACTTGGGAATCTGATCATCAGCGTCACGAAGGTCGTGGCGCGCTTAAATGACCGGAAAAAGCTCATGTCCACAAAGGAGAAGCCCATGACCTCTGCAACGCTCAACCTTGGCGCACGCCTGCGCGCTGCCGTCGCCCTGACCGCTCTCGCCGCTTGCACCGCCATCGGCGCCGTTGGCGACGCTCATGCCGCCAGCGCCGACAGCCCCGCGCTCAAGGTCCGTTATTCGGATCTCAATCTTTCGACCGAGCAGGGATCGCTCGCTCTCTACGGGCGCATCGTGGCGGCGGCGCGCCAGGTGTGCGCGGTCGATGACATCCGCGATCTGCAGGCCGTCGTCGCGGCCAGGACCTGCCGCGCGCGGGCGATCGCGCAGGCTGTGCGCGACGTCAACAGCCCGATGCTGGCTTCGGTGTACGCCGAGCGCCAGCGGCACGGCTAAGGGACGCGCCGCAGGAGGATCGTGGCGCCGACAGGGATTGTGTGCGGCGGGGCTCAGCCGCCACATCCCCTGACAACGTACCAGGAGATGCCCAGCGCCCCCGGCCCGCGGTGCACGCACACCATGCTGCCGGGCGGAGCCCGCCCGTAAAGATCGCGGGACACCGTAACGTCGGCGGGCGCGGAGCGCGGTCCCCAGCGGTCGAGCAGCAGGTGGTAAGAGGTGTTGCGGCCGCGGCTTACGTGGCTGGCGAGCACGGCGACGCGGAAGTTCTCACCCGGTGCGGAGTCCAGCAGGCAGTCGGCGAGCACCACGGCGCCGTACCCGTAGGCACACGCGAGCAGCAGCAACAGTAACGCGCTCCACGGACGGGCGCGGGCTGCTGCATCGCTCATCATCGCCGCCCAGACGAGCAACGCGGCGGTCACCGTCGCAAAGATCAACGCCCGCTCGATGTCGAGCACCCCGACATCCGAGACCGCCCGCATCAGCAGCACGAAGCCCGGAACGATCACGGCGATCGCCAGCGTCGGACGCGGATCGCCGCGCCGCGAGTCGATGCGCACGAGGCCCGAGGACCTCGCGACCAGCACGATCGCGATCCACGGCAGCGCACCGAGCACCAGCATCGCGAGCCAGTAAGGGCGCGGATAGACGTAGCCCCACGCCGCAACCGCATAGGTCGTATAGCTCAACGCATTCGCCAGCTTGCGCGCCGCGGCGAGGCGCGCCAGGCGTTCCTCGGGCGTCTGTCCGAGCTCGGCGTTGGCCGCCACCTCCGCCTCGAGCGCCTGTGCCTCCTGCGCGTCGAGATCGGGGAGCGTGTTGATCCAGGCGTCCCAGACGGCGTCGGTGCGCAGGGTCGAGGAGATCTTGAGAGCGCGCGCCCGCGGGTCTTTCGGCGACAGCACGAGCACCTTCTGTCCGTACTGCAGACTGAGGAGCCGCCGGCCTGCGATGTCGGAGCGGGCGAGGCGGCGCACGCCGAGCAGACCGTGGACGGCCACCGCGTCCTCCGTCAGCACAACTTTCGATCGCAGCGTCGCGGCCACCATCCAGGCGCCGAAAGCCACGCTCGCCGTGACCAGGAGCCCCAGGGCCCAGAGCGCGCCGGATGAGCGCGGCGGGGCGCCGAGCAGAAACACGAGCGCGATCCCCAGCCCGCAAGAGGCGAGGCCCATGGGGATTGCCAGCAGATACACCCACCACGCCATGTGGTAAGTGCGCGGATACTCGAGTGGCGAGGCTGACATCGCTAAAGCCGGGCGCGCACGAACAGCATGTAAGACGTGGGATGGGATCCGTAGGTGGCATCGAGCGCGGCCGGAAAAGCATAGGCGCTGGCGAGGCCACCCACGCCGAGATTGACCGCGCTCACCTGGGCGAAATCGAAGATATATCCGAGTGACAGCTTCTCGATCTCGAATGTCTGTCCGTAGAGCGGAGCACCGGGCAGAAACAGCTCGTCCTTCCCGACGCGCTCGGCGCGCCCGAAGAGCGTCTGTGAGGATGTGAGCTTGAGCGCCGATTCGAGCAGCCAGGCGCTGCTCGCCGTGCCCTGCGACGGCGAGTTGCGGCCGAAGGCGAACGTCGTCTGCCACCACTGTCCTGGCGACGGCGCGTTGTAGGTCACGGATGCGGTCGTACGCCGCATGTCAATGCCCGGCTCGAGCTGCTCGGGACTCGCCAGTCGGCCCGCGCTCACCTGCGCCGACCAATCCCGCGAGGGGTTCCAGGTCACCCGCGCCGAGTACGAGTCGAGCGGGCGCAGCTCGACGTCGTAGCGATGCTGGTCGGGCTCGCGCCCGTTGAAGGCGGAGGCGTCGAGCTTGAACTGCCGCCACACGTAGCCCGCCGTCACCACGCCATAAGTCACGTGGGTCGAGTCGAGCCAGTGATGCGTGATGGGCGCTTCGGGATTGTCCTCCGCGGAGAGGCGGTGCATGAAGGTGGTGGGCCCGAGCGCGGGCTCGCCCGCGGGGCCTGCGTACAAGAACACGCTGCTCCCTGGGGCGAGATCGCGGCTGTAGGTAGCGGCCGCCTCCATCAGCAGGTTGTGCGGGTGTTGGCGGTCGATGAGAGGCACGCGGCCGTCGGCGGTCTCTCCCGTCTGAAAAAGCAGTGGATAGCCGCTCGCGCCCATGAGCGGCTCGGCCGAGACCATCAGGTGCACGCCGAAGGCTCCGCCAGCGAGCTCCCGGCGCGCCATCAGCATGAGCATGCTGGTGGAGAAGGTCTGCGAGTTACCGCGCGGACCGCCCTGGTTGTCGTAAATCGCATCCGCGAATCCATGCAGCATGGTCATCCACGCGCCCTGCGTGGCGTGGATGCCTTCCAAGGGTGTCGAGTCCGGCTCCCAGCTCGTACCGGAGCCTTCACGGCTCATGTCGTAGCGGCCGTACAAGCCGCTCATGCCGGGCACCTCCTGCGCAAGCACGAGCGGCCCGTGTGACACCACCAGCGCGGGCACGAGAGATCGCAGCAGGTGGCGGGCGCGCAAACGCATCTGCGCGCATGATCTCCCGGGAGGGGGGCCAAAAAAAAGGGCGACCCCCGTGGGGATCGCCCTCTTGATCTGTCAGCAGTATCAGTCGGCGAGGAGCGCTTAGGCGGCCTTCTTCGTGCCGGCGGCGCGCGTAGCGGCATCGGCGGCGAAGCTGGTGGCCGACTCCTGCACCTCGGAAGCCAGCGTCGAGAACTCCTGCGCGCGGGCGCGCAGCTTCTCGCTCAGCTGATTGCTGAGCTCGGCCTGCTTCGCGAACAGGTCGGCCACCGTCTGGGTTCCGACAGCGGCCCGGGCGCTGAGAGCGGCCTTGGCGTGCGCGAGACCCGCCTCGAGGTAGTCGCCGGCGACGGCGTAGTTGAAGCGGGCAAAGCGCTCGAGCGCCTTGAAGCCGTCGTGCTGAGCCTTGCTGAAGGAGGCGACGGTCTCTTTGTAGGTCTCGAGCCAGTTGTTCAGGTCGTAGGTGCGGTCGGTCATGGCGGCTCCTCGGGAGGCGTTTGGGGGTTGCTGGTGCGCATTGTACCCAGTTTTGTATGCATTGCAAGAAGCCGAGTTCCCGCGAAGAGCGATCTACGTAGATACTTAAGATGTAAAGATTTAATGAAACTTTAACACACTCATAACGAGGCGTAATTGTGCGATGCATACTGGTTATATTTCGGCATCGGGCCCTTGGTAAGATTTGCCGATGCCTGCACACAAAATGCCCGTAGCGGACCTCGCCAAGCACATCGGGGAGGAGATCGGCGTCTCCTCCTGGATCCTGCTCGACCAGAACCGCATCAACGAGTTCGCCCACTGCACGGGCGATCATCAGTGGATCCATCTCGACGCCGAGCGAGCGGCGCGCGAAGGCCCCTTCGGCGGCACGATCGCGCATGGGTTTCTCACCCTGTCGTTGCTCGCGCCGACCAGCTTCGAGGTGATGCTCGAGCGAATCTCCCCGAAGTCGGTCGTGAACTACGGGCTGGAGAAGGTGCGGTTCGTCGCCCCGGTGCGCTCGGGCAAGCGCGTGCGCAATCACATCACGATCGCCTCGGTCGAGAACAAGGGCACCGGCCGCTACCTGGTGATGACCGAGAACACCATCGAGATCGAGGGCGAGAGCAGGCCCGCGCTCACGGCGAGCGCGCTCGCGATGTTCATCGCCTGACTGTCACCCGCGCATGCGGCTGCCGTCGGGGTCGAACAACGCTGCCGCCTGCCGCGTCGCCTTGCAGCGCTCGCCGAGGATCTCGATCTCGAAACCGCTCGTCACCCCGGCGTACTCCTTCGGCACGTAGCCGAGCGCGAGCGAGCGCTGCACGCTGTGACCGTAGCCGCCCGAGCTTACCCAGCCGATGACCCGGCCGTCGTGCCAGATCGGCTCGTCGCCGGAGGCGTCTGCGTCGCGCGCCTCGACCGTGAAGGTGAGGAGGCGCAGCTTTCCGCCGCTCGCCTGCTCCTCGAGCGCCGCGGCGCGGCCGACGAAGCTCTCCTTGGCAAGATCCACGAAGCGGCCGAGCCCGGCCTCGTAGGGCCCATAGATGGGGCGGTACTCGCGCGCCCAGGTGCCGAAGCTCTTCTCGAGCCGCATGGAGTTGAGAGCGCGGCCGCCGAAAAGCTTCAGGTCGTGCTCGGCGCCCGCCCCGATGAGGAGATCATAGAGGGCGCGCTGATACTCGCTCGTCACCCAGATCTCGTAGCCGAGATCGCCGGTGAAGCTGATGCGCCCCACCAGCGCCGGAATCATGCCGACATCCATCCGGCGGAAGCTGAGGAACGGAAACCCCTGGGTAGAGAGATCCGCGTGCGTGAGGCTCTGCAGCAGCGCGCGTGAGCGCGGTCCCGCGACCGACAAGCCCACGTACTGCATGGCGCAGGGCCGCACAGTGACGCCCGACGGCGGTGCGTGGTGCTCGAACCAGCGCCGGTAGTACTCCTCGGCCGCGTAGGTGCATACCAGGAAGAAGCGGTCCTGCGTCACGCGCGCCATCGTGAAATCGCCGATCAGCTTGCCGCGCTCGTTGAGCATCGGCGTGAGCGCGATGCGCCCGACCTTCGGCACACGATTCGCCATCACGTGCGACAACCACTCCTCGGCTCGCGGGCCCGTCACCTCGAACTTGCCGTAATTGGAGATCTCGAGCAGCCCGACCGACTCACGCACCGCGCGGCATTCGGCGGCAACGTGCGGATGCGCGTTCGAGCGGTGGAAGGTAACGACCTCGCTCGCCTCCGCCACGCTCGGGGCAAACCACAGCGCGTGCTCGAGCCCGCAATAGTCGCCGAACACCGCATGATTGGCCGCGAGCCGCTCGTAGATGGGTGTGGTGCGCAGCGGCCGCGCCGCGGTCAGCTCCTCGTTGGGGAAGCGGATGCGAAAGCGCCGTGAGTAGTTCTCGCGGACCTTGGCGTTGGTGTAGGCGAGCGTGGCCCAGTCGCCGTAACGCGCAACGTCCATGGCCCAGATGTCGGCGCCCGGGTCGCCGTCCGCCATCCAGTGCGACAGCGCCAGCCCTACCCCGCCGCCCTGACTGAAGCCGGCCATCACACCGCACGCCACCCAGAAATTCCTCAGGCCCCGGATCGGGCCGACCAGCGGGTTGCCGTCGGGCGCGAAGGTGAAGGGCCCGTTGACCACCCTGCGGATGCCCGCCTCGCCGAGCGCCGGGAAGTGCTCGAACCCGACTTCCAGACTCTGCGCGATGCGCTCGAGGTCGTTCGGCAGCAGGCTCTGAGTGAAATCCCACGGCGTCTCATGCGGCGACCACGGCACGCCGTTGCGCTCGTAAGTGCCGAGCAGCATGCCGCCGCGCTCCTGGCGGGTGTAGATCTCGCCCTCGAAGTCGATGCAGTGCAGCTGCTCCTTCTGTCCCTTGAGCGCCGGGATGTCCTCGGTGATGAGGTACTGATGCTCCATGGCGAGGATCGGCAGCTCGATGCCGACCATGCGGCCGACCTCGCGCGCCCACAGCCCGCCGGCGTTCACCACATGCTCGGCGTGCACGTTGCCGTGGTCGGTGATCACGTCCCAGGTGCCGTCGGCGCGCGCCTTCAGGTCGGTGACGCGCGTGTGGCGCACCAGCTGCGCGCCGCCGATCTGCGCCGCCTTGACGTAGGCATGTGTCACGCCGTAGGGGTCGACGTGTCCTTCGATCGGGTCGTAGAGGGCCCCGACGAAGTGCTCCTTGTTCATGAGCGGGAAGAGGCGCGCCGCTTCATCCACCGAGATGATCTCGAGCTCCATGCCGAGATACCGGCCGCGCGCCTTGGCCATCTTCAGCCAGTCGAGCCGCTCGCGCGTGCCCGCCAGCATGATGCCGCCGGTGACGTGCATGCCGCAGGACTGTCCGGAGACCCGCTCGATCTCCTTATATAGATTGATGGTGTATTGCTGGAGCTTGGCGACGTTGGGATCGCCGTTGATGGTGTGCATGCCGCCGGCCGCGTGCCAGGTCGAGCCGCAGGTCAGCTCGCCCCGCTCGATCAGCAGCACGTCCTTCCACCCGACCCTGGTCAGGTGATAGAGCACGCTCGCGCCGACTACTCCGCCGCCGATCACCACCACCCGCGCGTCGTTCCTCACGAAGCCTCCGTTTGCATCATTCGTTCGAGACAGCCAGCTGTACCGGCGAGGCCACGGCGCTGCTGCGCGCGCCGAAGCGCTCTATGAGCCAGGAACGGAACAACGCGATCGCCGTATCCGACAGCCCGTCGGGGTGCGTGATCAGGTAGTAGCCGAAGCCGTCGTCGAGAATGACGTCGAAGGGCTTCACCAGCCTTCCGGTGCGGATCTCCTCGGCGAAGAGATTGGTGTCGAGCACCGCGATCCCCTGGCCGCCGAGCGCGTACTGCGCCGCGAGCACTGCCGTGTCGAACACGATGCCCCGCTCGACATCGACACCGGCCAGGCCGTTCTGCCGCGCGAATTCCGTCCAGAAATGGTGCCGGGGCGCGTCGGCGATCCGGACGTGGATCAGCTCGTTCGCCTCGATGAAGGCTGCGAGCTCCTTGCCGCGGTGGGCTGCGGCAATTCCGGGATGACAGACGATCGACTGGCGCACCGACCACAGGAGGTCCGTGACCAGATCGCTGACCGTGGGCTTGGAGTACACCACCGCG
>JASHQW010000238.1 GCA_030038875.1 Gammaproteobacteria bacterium
GGCTCGTAAAAGAAGCCGCCGCCGGCGCGCTGCCTGCCGCCGGTCGTGACCTCGATATGCGGCGCCGCGGCGGCGCGCGCCACCATGGCCGCGACCCGTTCGCGCTGCTTCCCCGAGATCAGCGGGCCCATCTCGACGCCTGGCTCCTGCTGGGTGCCGACGCGGATGCTGCGCGCCGCGCTGCTGAGATCCGCCACCAGCCGCTCGTAGATGCGCTCTCCCGCGTACAGGCGGCAGGCCGCGGTGCAGTCCTGGCCGGCATTGTAGAAGGCGAAGGTGCGAACTCCCGCCACCACCGCCTCGAGATCGGCGTCGTCGAAGACGATGACGGGCGCCTTGCCACCGAGCTCGAGGTGGGTGCGCTTGAGATTACCGGCGGCCGCGGCCAGCACTTTCTGTCCCGTGCCGACGTCCCCGGTGAGCGAGACCATGCGCACGCGCGGATGTCCGGTGAGCGCGCTGCCCACCGGCTCGCCACGGCCGCACACGATGTTGACCACCCCCGGGGGCATGAGCTCGGAGAGCAGCGCGCCGAGCTTGAGCGCCGTGAGCGGGGTCTGCTCGGAGGGTTTGAGGACCAGGGTGTTGCCGGCGGCGATCGCCGGCGCGATCTTCCATGCCGCCATCATCAGCGGGTAGTTCCACGGCGCGATCGAGCCGACGACGCCGACCGGATCGCGGCGGATCATGCTCGTGTGGCCCGGCAGGTACTCCCCCGCCGCAAGCCCCTGCGGGATGCGGCACGCCCCGGCGAAGTAGCGGAACACGTCCGCGATCGCAGGCATCTCGTCGTTGAGCATGGCGGCGAGCGGCTTGCCGGTGTTGCGCGACTCGAGCGCCGCGTAGCCCGCGGCCTCGCCCTCGAGGCCGTCGGCGATCCTCAAGAGCAGCGCCGCGCGGTCCTTCGGTGCCGTGCCCGCCCAGCCGCCGAAGGCCGCCTCGGCAGCCGTCACCGCCGCCCCGACCTGCTCGACGCTCGCCGAGGCCACCGTGGCGATCGTGGCGCCGCTCGCCGCATCGAGCACCGTCTCCGGCGGACCTTCGCCGCCCACGAGCCGCCCGCCGATCAACAACTGAGTCTGCATGGGTCGCTCCTTCAGCCGCGTGCGCAGCTTGCCGGACCGCGCCGCCGCGCTATATTATTATCGCTATAATATTACCACGTCACCCGCGCTCGAATCTCGAGGGCCGACATGAATTCCGACGTCATCATCACCTGCGCCGTCACCGGCGACGACACCAAGGTTACCAAGAGCCCGCACTGCCCGATCACGCCCGAGCAGATCGCCGCCTCGGCGGTCGAGGCGGCGCGCGCCGGAGCCGCGATCGTGCATATTCATGTGCGCGATCCGGAGACCGGGGCCTTCAGCATGGCAACGCGCCACTATCGCGAGGTGGTCAAGCGGATCCGCGAGAGCAAGGTCGACGTGATCGTCAACCTCACCTGCGGCATGGGCGGCTACATCTGCGTGGGCGACCGGGGGCTCGCCGACACACCGGCCGCCGGCACGGACTTCGTCAGCCAGGAAGAGCGCATGCGGCACGTGATCGACCTGTGCCAGGAGGGGCTCTACCGGCCCGATATCGCCACGCTCGACTGCGGCTCGCTCAACTTCGGCGACGGCAATCGCGCCTACGTCTCGACGCCCAACTACCTGCGCAAGGGCGCCGCCATCCTGCGCGAGCTGCGCGTGAAGCCCGAGCTCGAGGTGTTCGACACCGGCAACCTCTGGTTCGTGAAGCAGCTGATCAAGGAAGAGCTCATCGGCGCGCCGGCGCTCATCCAGCTGTGCACCGGCATCCCTTACGGGGTGCCGGCCGACACCGCCCACCTGCTCGCCATGGTCAATTACCTCCCGCCGGGGAGCGTCTGGACGTCCTTCGCCGTGAGCCGCATGCAGATGCCGTGGGTCGCACAGTCGGTGCTGCTCGGCGGCAACGTGCGCGTCGGGCTCGAGGACAATCTGTACTTGAGCCGCGGCGTCTACGCGAGCAACGCGCAGCTGGTCGAGAAGGCCCGCACCATCATCGAGGCCATGGGGGCACGGGTGGTCACCGCGGCGGAGGCGCGCGAGCGTCTCAGGCTCCACTGAAACCGGCTGAATTTCCCTCGTGGCCGGAGTTCCCATACACGAAACGGCGATCGAGCCGGAGTGGATCGACTACAACGGCCACGTGCGCGACGCATATTACGGCCTCATCGCCAGCGGCGCCTGCGATGCCCTCATGGATCGCCTCGGTCTCGACGCCGCCTACCGCACCCGCACGCACTGCACCCTTTACACGCTCGAGATGCACGTGCATTACCTCTCCGAGGTGAAGGCGAGCGACCGGGTCGCGGTCGACGTCACCGTCCTCGGCAGCGATCATAAGCGGCTGCACGCCGGCTTCACGCTGCGCCGGGCGCCCGACGGACCGGTGGCGGCGACCGTCGAGTTCATGCTGCTGCATGTGCGCCAGGGCGATACCCCGGGCTCCGCGCCCTTTCCGCCTGAAGTTGCCTCCGCGATCGCCGCGCTCGCCGCGGCCGCCCCCGCCGCCGGCTTCGGCCCCGGCTCACGTGCGCTGAGACTCTCGGGCGGCGGGCGCGGCGGATGAACCGGCTCGCCCTTCAGCGGCTGCTCGCGCCGCGCAGCGTCGCGCTCTTCGGCGGCGAATGGGCCGACGCCGTAGCGGCCGCCAGCCGCAAGATCGGCTACCAGGGCGAGGTCTGGCGTGTTCACCCGACGCGCCCCTCGAGCGCCACGCAGCACTACTTCCGCTCGGTCGACGAGCTCCCCGGAGCACCCGATGCCGCGTTTCTCGCCGCTCCGAGCCGTGAGGTTCCCGCGATCGCCGCGGGGCTCAGCGCGCGCGGCGCCGGCGGCTTCGTATGCTTCGCCGCCGGCTTTTCCGAGACCGGAACCGACGAGGGCCGGCGCCTGACGGAGGAGCTGCTCGCGAGCGCTCCCGAGCTGCCATTCTTCGGACCCAACTGCTACGGTTTCATCAACTTCTTCGACGGCGTGGCGCTCTGGCCCGACCAGCTGGTGGGCGCACGCCGCGAGCGCGGCGTCGCGCTCATCTGCCAGAGCGGCACCATCTCGCTGAATCTCCTCTTCAACGGCCGCTCGCTGCCGCTCGGCTGCATCCTCACGGTCGGCAATCAGACGCGGCTTGCGGCCGAAGACCTCATCGAGCTGTTGGCCGAGGACGCGCGTGTCAGCGCCTTCGGACTCTACCTCGAGGGTGTCAAGGACGTCGGGCGCTTCGCGCACGCGGTCGCCGCCGCGCGCACGGCCGGCAAGCCCATCGCGCTCGTCAAGGCCGGACGCACCGCGGCCGCCGCCCGCACGGCCCGTACGCACACCGGCGCGCTCGCCGGAGCGGATGCCGCCTTCGATGCCTTCTGTCGCCAGGCCGGGATCGCGCGCTGCGACACGCTCGGGGCGCTGTGCGAGACGCTCAAGCTGTTCCACTGCGGCGGACCGCTCCCGGGCAGGCGGGTGCTCGTCATGGGCGCCTCGGGCGGCGACATGGCGATGACGGCGGACAATTCGCGCCGTCTCGGCCTGGAGTTCCCCCCGATGCCAGACGCGAGCGCCGCACAGCTCCGCGAGATTCTCTCCGACCGGGTCTCGCTCGCGAACCCCTTCGATTTCCAGACCTATGTGTGGTTCGACCGGCCGCGTATGCGCGCGATGTTCACGGTGGCGCAGCGCTCCGGCTTCGACGCCGTCGGCTTCATGATCGACTGCCCACCGGAGGGTCAGGCGGACGCGACCGCCTACCTGCATGGCATCGAGGAATTCATCGCGGCGATTCCCGGCGCGCCCAGCCGCGGGGCAGTGATCTCCTCGCTCCCCGAGTCGCTCCCCGCCGCGACCCGTGAGCGCTGCCTGAGCGCCGGCATAGTGCCGCTGCAAGGCCAGCGGGAAGCGCTCGAAGCCCTCGATCTCGCAGGCGCGGTGGGCGAGTCCTGGCGGCGGGATGCGGCGCCCGAGCTGCGCCGGCCCAAGGCGCTGAAGGAGCGCGCCCGCGCGCTCACGGAGCACGACGCCAAGGCGGCGCTCGCCGCCTACGGGGTGCGGGTGCCGCGCGCGGCGCTGGTGCGGCCGCACGATGCCGCCGGCGCCGCCGAAGCCGTCGGCTTCCCGGTCGTGATGAAAGCCGCCGGGGCGGCGCTCGAGCACAAGTCCGAGGTCGGCGGCGTGGTGCTCAATATTCGCAGCGCCCGCGAGGCGGCCCAGGCTGCGGAGCGCCTCGCGGGGCTGTCGGAAACGCTGCTGATCGAGGAGATGGTCGCCGACGGCGTCGCCGAGGTGCTCATCGGCGTCACGGTCGATCCGCAGTTCGGCCAGCTGCTCGTGCTCGGCGCCGGCGGTGTGCTCACCGAGCTGCTGCGCGACAGTGTCACGCTGCTGCCTCCCTGGGACGCCTCGTCCATAGAGGCGGGCCTGCGAAGTCTGCGCGTGGCAAGATTACTGGGCGGCTTCCGCGGCCGCCCCGCCGGCGACCTGCCGGCGCTCACTCAGACGGCCCTCGCCGTGGCGCGCTACGCGCAGGCCAATCTCGAAACCCTGACGGAGCTCGACCTCAACCCCGTCATCGTGCGGCCCGCGGGTGCGGGCGCCGTGGCGGTCGACGCCCTGATCCGTCTTGCGGAGTAATACCGACATGCCAGACCGCACCGACAGCTTCTCCGACGGCATTCGCACCACCACCAATGGCGCGGTGCTCGAAGTGATGCTCGACCGTCCCAAGGCGAACGCGATCGATCTCGCGGCCAGCCGCTGCCTCAACCGGGTGTTCGAGCATTTCCGCGACGACCCGGCGCTGCGCATCTGCATCGTGACCGGCGCCGGCGAGCGCTTCTTCAGCGCCGGGTGGGACCTGAAGGGCGCCGCCGCCGGCGAAGAGTCCGATACCGACTGGGGCGCCGCCGGCTTCGGTGGCCTCAACTACCCGCGCAACCTCGACAAGCCGCTCATCTCGGCGGTGAACGGCATCGCCTGCGGCGGCGGCTTCGAGCTGGTGCTCGGGACCGACATCATCGTCATGGAGGAGCACGCGAGGTTCGCGCTGCCCGAGATCAACGTCGGCGTGCTGGCGGACGCCGGCACGATCAAACTGCGCCGCCGCATCCCCTACCACGTGGCGGTCGAGTTCCTGATGACCGGCCGCTGGATGGACGCGGCCGAAGCCAAGCACTGGGGACTCGCCAACCACGTGGTGCCGAAGGGCACGGCCCTCGCCAGGGCGCGCGAGATCGCGCTGTCGCTCGCCGACGGGCCGCCGCTGCTCTTTCCCGCGATCAAGCAGCTGCTGCGCCATACCGAGATGATTCCCGAGCATCAGGCCTTCGAGGTGCACGACGCACTCAACGCCGTGCAGAAGGTGGTCCGCTCGGAGGACCTGAAGGAAGGTGCGCGCGCGTTTGCGGAGAAAAGAAAGCCCGTCTGGAAGGGGAAGTAGCGGCCGCCAGCTCGGCGCTAGCTGGTTCATTCGGCAATAGTTAGGCAGTTACCTAACTGTCGCGAAGGGAACTGTCGCGAGGGCCGCACTCTACTCAGCCCCCCAGGGGCCTGAGCAGCGCCCGCGAGATGATGTGCCTCTGCACCTCGCTGGTGCCGTCCCAGATGCGCTCGATGCGCGCGTCGCGCCAGATCCGCTCGAGCGGCAGCTCGCTCATGAGCCCCATGCCGCCGTGAATCTGCAGCGCCTCGTCCGCCACCATCGCCAGCATCTCGGTGGCCTTCAGCTTCGCGATCGCCATGTCCATGTCGGTCGCGGTCCCCGCGCCGAGCTTCCAGGCCGCCTCGAGCGTCAGCAGCTCCGCGGCGCGCAGCTCAACGGCCATATCGGCGAGCTTGAAAGCGACCCCCTGGAACTTGCCGATCTGCTGGCCGAACTGGCGGCGCTCGGCCGCCCAGCGCGTGGCAAGCTCGAGCGCCCGCTCGGCGCGCCCCAGGCAGTTGGCTGCGACCTGCAGCCGCGTGGCGCCGAGCCAGGTGTTCGCCACCTCGAAACCCCGGTGCAGCTCGCCGAGCACCGCGGCACGCGGCACCCGGCAATCGGTGAACTCGAGGATGCTGTTGGTGTAGCCGCGGTGTGACACGTTCTGGTAGCCGCGCCGCACCTCGAAGCCGGGGGTCCCCATGTCGACCAGGAAGGCGGTAATCAGCTTCTTCGCTCCGCGCGGCCCCTGCTCCTCGCCGCTGGCCGCGAACAGGATCACGAAGTCGGAGTGATCGGCGTGGCTGATGAAATGCTTGGTGCCGTTGATGATGAAGTCGCCGCCGCGCGCCGTCGCGGTGGTCTTCATGCCGCGCAGGTCCGAGCCCGCCTCGGGCTCGGTCATCGCCAGGCACTCGGTGCGCTCGCCGCGTACGGCGGGCAGCAGGTAGCGCTCGCGCTGCGTGCCCTCGCAGGCAAGCAGAATGTTGGAGGGGCGGGCCACGCAGCCGTACTGCAGCGCGTAGTTGGTGTGGCCGAGCTCCTTCTCGTAGAGCACCCAGGCAACACCGTCGAGCCCGGCGCCACCGACTTCGGCCGGCATGTTGGCAGCGTACAGGCCGGCGGCCATGGCCTTCGCCTTGAGCTCGGTGCGCAGATCCTCCCGCAGCACGCCGGTGCGCTCGACCTCGCTCTCGTGCGGAACCAGCTCCTCGCGCACGAACCTGCGGGTGGTATCGACGATCAGCTGTTGCTCTTCGGTGAGGCTGAAGTCCACGGTGCACTCCTCAAGCGGGCGCGGCGGCGGCGCGTCCGCTCCTGCGCATCTCGCCGGCGGCGGCGCACGCCCCCGAGCCCCAAGCGTGCAGCATCTCGAGCTGCAGCGAGAGCTGCCCGACCTGGCGCGCCGCGGGCCAGTCGCGCGGACTCGCCACCACGCTCGCCGTGAGGCCGTTGATGAAGGTGACCACCGAGCGCAGCACCTGCTCACGGATCTGCGGCGGCCACTCCCGCCACTCGCGCCAGCCGCGCGCCAGGCAGCGCTCGAACAGCTTCAGGTACTCGCGGTGCATCCAGGTATTGATGCGCTTCAGGCGCTTGTCGGCCGACACCTGGCCCCAGAACGCCGTCCAGAAGGCGCACTCGGTAAAGCGCGTCGCATCGACCGGCAGCGCCTCGGTGAGCAGGGCCAGCAGCTCCGGGTCCCCGTCCCCGGCCGCCGCCGTGAGCCGCTCCTCGATGCGGCGCAGGATGAGGCGCAGCGCCGCGATGATGATCTCCTGCTTGGTGTCGAAGTAGTGCGCCACCATGCCGGTGGTGTAGCCGGCCTCGCGCGCGATGCGCACGATGGTCGCCTGATCGAAGCCGTACTGCGCCACGACCCGGCAGGCGACCAGCGCGATCTGATCGCGGCGCTGCTCGTGATCGACGATCTTCGGCATCAGCGCGCCTGCGCCGCCTGCAGCGCCGCAAGGCGGGTGCGCACCGTGGCGTCCATCGCGACGGCCTTGGCCGCGGCGCTGTCGACGTGCAGGTACAGCTGCTCGGCGCTGGCCACCTGCGCGTCGTCGCGCGCCCGGTGCAGCGTATGAAAGAGCCGGACGCGCTTGTCGTCGACCTCGAGCACGCGGCTCGTCACGTAGAGAGGCTCGAGAGCGCGCGCCTCGGCCTGGTGCGTCACATGGGACTCGACCGTGTAGAGCGCGCGCCCCGAGCGGCGGTAGGCATCGTCGACACCGGCGTAGCGCAGCAGCGCGTCGGTCGCGTCGCCGAACACCTGCAGATAACGCGAGTCGGTCATATGGCCGTTGTAGTCGACCCATTCGGGGCGCACCTGCGTCTCGATGAGGCGCAGCGCCCCTCCGCTCTCCCCGGCGGCCGCCGCCGCCAGCGAGCCGCGCGCGGCCGCGGCCGCTGCCGCGTAGAGCCGCTCCTCGAGCGCCCGCAGCGTCGCGCCCGCGCCGATATTGAATTGCCGCAGCACCTGCTGAATCGCCACCAGGTAATCGTCGCGCAGCCGCTCGAGCTCGCGGATCGAGCGTCCGGCGGCTTCCTCCTGCGTGCCCTCGACCATCCGGTCGATCAACTGCTCGGTGAGCTCGGGTGCCTCGAGCTTGGTCCACGGCCATTTGAGGCAGGGGCCAAACTGCCTGAGCATGTGGCGCATGCCGGTCTCGCCGCCGGCCAGGTGATAGATGAGGTTGGTGCCCATGCCGGCCCAGCGCAGCCCTGGACCATAGACGATCGAATCATCGAGCTCGCCGGTGGTGGCGACGCCGTCGTTCACCAGATGGAGGATCTCGCGCCACAGCGCCTCCTGCAGCCGGTCGGTGAGGTGGCCCGGGATCTCGCGCCGCACCTTGAGCGCATGCATGCCGATATAGGTGTAAAAACGCCCCGCCGCCTCGAGGGTTTCCGCCGCAGTCGCCTGGCCGCCCACCAGCTCCACCAGCGGCAGCAGATACACTGGATT
>JASHQW010000239.1 GCA_030038875.1 Gammaproteobacteria bacterium
GGGCTCCTCAGAGATCGTCATGTCGCTCTACAACAAGTTGCTCTGGGTCGTGGTGGCTGTCGTCGGGGCGGCCTCGTTCGGGGTGCTCGCCTTGACGCGTGGCGAAGCGGTCAACGCTGCCTGGCTCGTGATCGCAGCGGTGTGCGTTTATCTCATCGCCTACCGCTTCTACAGCACCTTCATCGCCCGCAGGGTGCTCGGCGTGAACCCCGCGCGGCAGACGCCGGCCTACCGCCGCAACGACGGCCTCGATTACGTTCCGACCAACCGCTATGTGCTCTTCGGGCATCACTTCGCCGCCATCGCGGGCGCCGGCCCGCTGGTCGGACCGGTACTGGCGGCCCAGATGGGCTACCTCCCGGGAACGCTGTGGATTCTCGCCGGCGTCGTGTTCGCGGGTGCCGTGCAGGACATGACCGTGCTGTTCCTGTCGACGCGCCGCGACGGGCGCTCGCTCGGCGACATGATTCGCTCGGAGATGGGCCGCGTCGCGGGCACCATCGCCGGCATCGGCGTGCTGCTGATCTGCGTCATCATCCTCGCGGTGCTGGCGCTGGTGGTGGTGAACGCGCTCAAGGGGAGTCCCTGGGGGAGCTTCACCGTCTTCTGCACGCTGCCGATCGCGCTCATCATGGGCGTGTACGGCCGCTTCGTACGGCCGGGCCGCATCGGTGAGATGTCGGCAATCGGCGCGGTGCTGCTGCTCGCGGCGCTGATCTACGGGCGCACGGTGGCGGAGACGCCGGCGCTCGCCGGCTATTTCACCCTGCCGGGAACCTCGCTGGCGCTGATCATCATCGGCTACGGCTTCGTCGCTTCCGTGCTGCCGGTGTGGCTGCTGCTCGCGCCGCGCGACTATCTGTCGACCTTCCTCAAGATCGGCGCGGTCGTGCTGTTGGCGGTCGGTGTCATTCTGGTGCGCCCCGACCTGCAGATGCCGGCGGTCACGAAATTCATCGACGGCAGCGGCCCGGTGTGGGCGGGAAGCCTGTTCCCGTTCCTCTTTATCACCATCGCCTGCGGCGCGGTGTCGGGCTGGCACTCGCTGATCGCCTCCGGGACCACGCCGAAGATGATCGAGAACGAGTCGCAGATCGCCTTCATCGGCTATGGCGGCATGCTGATGGAGTCCTTCGTCGCCATCATGGCGATGATCGGCGCCTCGGTGATTCATCCGGGGGTGTATTTCGCGATGAACAGCTCCGCCGCACTTGTCGGCACTACCGCCAGCCATGCGGCGGAGGTGGTGAGCTCCTGGGGCTTCGTGGTGACACCCGATGTGTTGAATCAGGTGGCGCACGACGTCGGGGAAGCGAGCATTCTCTCGCGCACCGGCGGCGCGCCGACGCTCGCGGTGGGTATGGCGACCATCCTGTCGCAGTTCCTCGGCGGCCGGGCCCTGATGGGTATCTGGTATCACTTCGCCATCCTTTTCGAGGCGCTGTTCATCCTGACGACCGTGGATGCCGGCACGCGCGTCTGCCGCTTCATGATTCAGGATCTGCTCGGCAACGCGGTGCCCGCCTTCCGCGAGACCAAGTCCTGGACCAACAACGTGATCGGCTCGGCGCTCGCCTGTGCGCTGTGGGGTTACCTCCTGTACGCGGGCGTGGTCGATCCGCTCGGCGGGATCTGGAGCATGTGGCCGCTGTTCGGCTCCACCAACCAGATGCTGGCGGCGATTGCGCTCACGCTCTGCACCGTGGTGCTCTTTAAGATGAAGCGCCAGCGCTTCGCCTGGGTCACGGTCGTACCGACGGTGTGGCTCGTCGTTTGCACGGTCACCGCGGGGCTCGAGAAGGTGTTCAGCCCGGATCCGGCGGTGGGCTTCCTCGCCCATGCGGCCAGGTTTGGCAGCGCGGCAGCGGCGCAGCACGTGCTGGCGCCGGCGAAGTCGCTCGCCGACATGAGCCGCATCGTCTTCAACGACCGGCTGGACGCGACGCTTGCGGGCCTGTCGGTGGCGATCGTGCTCGCCATGGTAATCTACGCCCTGTTCGACATCCGCAAGGCGCTCAGCAACCCGTCGGATACCGCCATCGAGATCGGCGGCGCCGCGGGTGCCGCCGGCGCGGGGGGAGCGAGTGCATAGGGTGAGGGTCGTCTGGCGCTGGACGGTGCAGACAGCGCGTCTCATGGTCGGGGTGCCGGACTACGACACCTACGTGGCGCATCGCCGCGCGCACCACGCGGACCAGCCCATCATGAGCTACACGGAGTTCTTCCGTGAGCGCCAGGAGGCCCGCTACGCCTGCGCGAAAGGGCGCTTCAAGGGCTGCTGCTGAGGCCTTCAGAACTCCCTGGCGCGCGCGGCGCTGACCCGGTCGTTCATCTCCTCGAAGACGGCCGCGTACTTCTCTTGTCCCTCGCTCGCTGCGAAGCGCAGCGGCTGAACCCGCTTCACCAGAATTTCCGGCACGTTCGGCTGGCTCTTGAGAATCACCATCACCTCGGAGATGAATTCGCCGAGGGGCATGGCGGCGGGGTCCTTAAGCTGTCGCTCGCCCATGAGCTCGGTCTGCACGTAAGGGGGCACGAGCTCGATGACGCCGATCGCCGTGCCCCTGAGCTGGTAGCGCAGACTCTCTGTGTAGGAATGAATAGCCGCCTTGGTCGCGGAGTAGGTGGGGTTCATCGCGAGCGGCACGAAGCCCAGACCCGACGACACCGTCATGATAGTCGCTTCGGGCTGCCTCGAGAGATGGGGCAGCAAAGCCGTCGTCAGGAGGATCGGGCCGGTCAGATTCGTCGCGATGGTCTCGACGGCGATATCCGACGTATTCGTGGTCCGCAGGTTCTCATGTTTCATGATGCCGGCGTTGTGAATGACCACATTCAGGGCCGGAAACCGCGACACGACCGTGCGCGCCAGGGATTCGATGCTTTCGCGAGCGGACATGTTGACGGGCAGCGGCTCGAAGCCTTTCCTGGCCGCGAGCTCCAGTTTGCTCGCCGAGCGCGCGGCGACGAGCACTTTGTTGCCGAGCTTCTTGAATTCCTCGGCGAGCGCCAGTCCGATGCCTGATCCGCCGCCGGTGATCAGGATCGTGTTACCCGTGAGCTTCATGGCCAGCCTCCGTTTGGCCACACCCTAGTGGATGGGCGGCGGCGACGCATCTCTCCTTAGGAGCGCTCGCTACCCATTCATCCGATTCCAGCTCAAACTAAGCCCTTGCAAGATGCAGGGGGAGTGGCCGGTGTGAAGGCGACCGCGCATGTTCAGGTTGAGAATGAATGGGTGAAGGTGACCGAATGGCGGTTTGCACCGGGCGCGGAAACCGGACACCACGTTCACGGCTACGACTACGTGGTCGTGCCATTGACGAGCGGGGTGCTGCGTCTCGAGGACGGCGTGGGCGCGAGCGAGGCGCAGCTGACCAGCGGCGTCGCCTACGCCCGCAGGAAGGGCGTCGCGCACAATGTGATCAACGCCAACGGCTTTGAGTTTCGATTCCTGGAGATCGAAATCATCAAGGGCCAGGCGGGCTTATACTGAAGCAATGAGCGGAAAATCGCAGCGCTGGCGCACCGATGGCGTGCGCATCATTCGCTCGAGCGAGCTGGATGATGCGACCGCCCAGACTCTGGGGATGCACCGGCGCGCGGCCGTGACGACCAAGAAAACCGGCGCCACGAAGCTCTGGGCCGGGACCGTCACGATCGACGCCAGGGCCAAGACCGGCGCCCACCACCATGGCGATCTCGAGAGCGTCATCTATGTGGTCAACGGTCTGGCCCGCATGCGCTGGGGCGATCATCTCGAGTTCACCGCCGAAGCCGGGCCCGGGGACTTCATCTACGTGCCCCCCTACGTCCCGCATCAGGAGATCAACGCGAGCGACGACCTGCAGCTTCACTGTGTCATTGCCCGCAGCGGACAGCAGGGCCTCGTGATCAACCTGGACATCACGCCGGTCGAGGTACCGGAGCTCATTCGCTGGATAGACGATCTGCACAAGTGAGGGCTCAGCTCACCGGTGCCCAGGAGCGGACCGCATATCCATGAGTCACTCACCGACCTCGTCACTGGGAGAGATCTCTCCGGCAGGGCTCGAGCGCTCCGGCGCCGGCGCTGCCGCCGGCACCGCCTACTCGCTCTACGTGCTCGTGCTCCTGACCCTCGTCTACATCACGAACTTCATCGACCGCATCGTGCTCGGGATCCTCGTGGGACCGATCAAGGCGGAGCTGCGCCTGAGCGATAGCGAGCTCGGGCTCATCGGCGGCACGGCCTTTGCGCTCTTTTATACGGCGCTCGGGATCCCGGTCGGCTGGTGGGCCGATCGCGTGAGCCGCCTGCGTATCATGACCGCGGCCCTTGTCTGCTGGAGCCTGTTCACGGCGCTCACCGGGGCGGCTCACAGCTTCCTCATGCTGTTCCTGGCGCGGCTCGGCGTCGGGGTGGGCGAGGCGGGCGGGGTGGCGCCGGCGTACTCCTTGATCGCCGATTACTTTCGGCCCGGCCGGCGCGCGCGGGCTCTCGGCTTCTACTCGCTCGCCATTCCGATTGGCAGCGCACTCGGCTACCTGCTCGGCGGTTATCTGACGACCGCCTTCACCTGGCGGGCGGCGTTCGTGCTGCTAGGCGCCATCGGCGTGCTGCTCGCCCCCGTGTTCCTGGCGACGGTGCGTGAGCCGGCGCGCGGCACACACGACGCCGGCACGCCGCGTCGCGCTCCGCCGCTGGCCGAGGTGTGGCACGTGCTCGCCGCTAAGCCGGCCTTCTGGCTCCTGTCTCTGGGGTCTGGCTGCGGCTCGCTCATGGGTTATGGGCTGCTGTTCTGGCTGCCCTCGTTCTTCATGCGCAGCGACGGCATGAGCCTGCTGCAGGTGTCGCGGCTCCTCGGCGCGCTGCTGCTCTTTGGCGGAGTCCCGGGAATCCTCATTGGCAGCTATATCGCCGACCGGGTGGGCGCGCGCGACCCGCGCGCCTACGCGGTAGTGCCGGCGCTCGCGTTTCTGTGCATCCTTCCCTGCTATGCCCTGGGGACCACGATGCCCATGGGACCCGTCACGTTCGTGATCTTTCTGATCCCCGCGGCCCTGCAGCTCGTGTGGCTCGGCCCCGTGATCACGGCGATTCAGCACCTCGTGGCGCCGGCGATGCGCTCGCTGGCCTCCGCCATCTTCCTGTTCATCAACAATCTGCTCGGCCTCGGGCTCGGTGCGCTGATCCTCGGCTTCGCCTCCGATCGGCTCGCCGCCAGGTTCGGCAGTGCATCGCTGCGCTACGCGATCCTCGGGGGCACCGGCTTCTACGTTCTGGCGGCGGCTTTCTTCCTGTGGGCGGCGACGCGGCTGCGTCGCGATCTGGAGCCGCTCACGCCCAGTCCGGCGCCTGACCCGCGCGCCACTTGATGCTGCAGCCGACGCTTGGCCGCTGCTCCGCGGGCACCGGGCCGCCGCGCAACAGCGCATCAAACGCGGCGCGCAGATCCGCGCCGGTGACCGGCAGCGCGTTTCCCGGCCGGCTGCCGTCGAACTGCCCGCGATACGCCAGGCGCCGGTCACGATCGAAGAGGAAGAAGTCGGGCGTGCAGATCGCCTGATAGGCCTTCGCCACCTGCTGCGACTCGTCGTAGAGGTACGGGAAGGCGAAGCCCCTGGCCCTCGCGAGACGGGCCATCTCCGTGGGCGCATCTTCCGGATGGGCCGCCGGGTCGTTCGAGCTGATCGCGACCACGGCCAGGCCCTGCGGGCCGAGCTCACGCGCAAAGGCGACCAGTCCGTCGAGGATGTGCTTGACGAAAGGACAGTGGTTGCAGATGAAGGCGACCAGCAGCGCGGGCGAAGAGGAGAAATCCTCCAGCGCCACCGTCTTGCCCGTCAGCGTATCGGACAGCGCGAAGCGCGGGGCCGGGCTCCCGAGCGCGAGCATCCGCGAGGCGCGGCGAGCCATCTCAGCGCTCGAGCACGTATTGACCGGGAGCCCGTCCGATGGAGCGGTAGTCCTTCGAGCGCCCACGCGCGGCGGGAGGCGCGACCTGCCCGGCGGAATGCTGTTCGAGCCAGGCGGCCCAGGCCGGCCACCATGAGCCCGGCTCGCTCCCGGCCGCGGCGTACCAGCCGTCGGGATCGGCGTAGGTGGCGCCGGCAGCGCGCCGCGACACGCGATAGTGTCTTCCCGGATGCCCGGGCTCGCTGACGATCCCGGCATTGTGGCCGCCGTTCGTGAGCACGAAAGTCACGTCGGCGTCACCGAGCAGGTTGATCTTGTAGACCGAGCGCCACGGGGCCACGTGATCGCTTTCCGTCGCAACGGCAAAGATCGGCACACGGATGTCGCCCAATGCCACGGGACGGCCCTCGACCTGGTAGCGGCCTTCGAACAGCTCGTTGTCGAGGAACAGCCGCCGCAGATACTGGCTGTGCATCCGGTAGGGCAGCCGCGTGGCATCCGCATTCCAGGCGAGGAGGTCGGTCATCGGCGGACGCTGTCCCATGAGGTACTCATGAGCGAGGCGTGACCAGATGAGATCGGTCGACCGCAACAGCTGGAAGGCACCGGCCATCTGGCCGCTGTCGAGGTAGCCCTGATCCCACATCATGTCCTCGAGGAAGCTCAGCTGGCTGTCGTCGATGAAGAGGCTCAGCTCGCCCGCCTCGGTGAAATCCGTCTGCGCGGCGAGCAGGGTCACTGAGTTCAGCGGCGAGCGCTTTTCGCGCGCCAGCAGAGCTGCCGCGATCGCCAGCAGCGTGCCACCGAGGCAGTACCCGACGGCGTTGACTCTGACCTTCGGTACGATCGTCCGCACGGCCTTCAGCGCTTCCAGCACGCCGAGGCGCAGGTAATCGTCCATTCCGAGGTCGCGGTCATCCGCGCAGGGGTTGCGCCAGGAGATCATGAAGACCGTATGGCCGCCGTCTACCAGATACTTCACCAGGGAATTGGTCGGCGAGAGATCGAGGATGTAGTACTTCATGATCCAGGCGGGCACGATGAGTACCGGCTCGGCCTGCACCTTGCGGGTCGTCGGCGTGTACTGGATGAGCTCCATGAGGCGGTTGCGATAGATTACTTCCCCCGGAGTCACCGCCACGCGCTCGCCGGGTTTGAATGCGTCGGCGCCGATCGGCGGTTTGCCGCCCGCGGCGCGCTCCCAGTCGGCCCAGAAGTTGGCCGCTCCCCGCACGAGGTTCCCGCCGCCCTCGCGCATCGTCGCCGCCAGCACTTCCGGATTGCTCGCCAGGAAATTGGCAGGCGATACGAGATCGAGCAGCTGCCGCGTGACGAAAGCGACCACCCTCTCATGATGCGAGGACACGCCCCCGACGCCGGTGGCCGCGCTGTGCCACCACTGCTGGTTGAGGAGGAATGCCTGATGGATGAGATTGAAGGGCGGCTGCTGCCATTCCGGACTGTCGAAACGATGGTCCTGCGGCAGGGGCTCGATCACACGCGCTGACGGGTCCCCGGAGAGCATGTGCGGCGCGGCGATAGCCAGGCGCACCGCCTTTCGCAAGGCTTTCTCCGCGAGCTGCTGACACTTTCCCGGGGAGGTCGCGAGGTGCATCGCCCAGTCGGCATAGGCGAGGCGCAATGCGACTGGCGAGATCCCGAGCGTCAGCCGGCCGAGCGTGGCATGGAGCAGCCGATCGAGGCTGCTCACCGGATCGGCGCCGTCGGCGGCCGCCTTGGCAGGCGCTGCCCGGGAGCGGCGGGGCGCGGGGGTGGTGCGCGGCTTGCCGGCAGGCGCTTGCAGATTCGGGCTGAATTCCGGCCAGACCTGTTGATTCCCCCACTGGCCAGCGGGCCAGAGGAGCCAGGGAAAGGCCGCGGCTCGCGCCTCACCGCCCCGTGAGGGAGCCGCACCCAGACTCTGTCCGTTGCCCGATTGAGCGGCTTGCAGCCTCTTCGCCATTGAACCCTCTCGCTCTCCCGCAGCGGACTCTATCTGAGCGCATCGGGGCAAGCCGTGGCATCCGTAGGGATGCTTATTCCTCCGGCGGAAGCGCCATTTTGGGCGGCGGTTTCGCCCCTAGTCGGTGCGGCGCGCTTCTCTGGCCGCGAACCACCCGGCGTACACGACGGATAAGAGGCCGATCACGAAGATGCCGTCGAAGGTGCCCGCGCCGCCGATGGATGCGACCGGCGCACCGAGGCCCTGGACCTTGGAGAGGTTGGTAAGGTCGGCGCCGATCAGCGTGCCGAGGCTGCCACAGATATAGGCGAGGGCTCCCGCATGGCGCCTCGACAGGATGAGCGCCATGACGGTCGTGACCACGCACGGAACGAAGATCGGCTCGGCGATGCCGATGCCGGGCACGGGAGTGGCGAGCAGGTGGCACGCCAGTGCCACGACGGCGATGCCCCAGAGGCTCATGGAGTAGAGTTGATTGCGCACCATCAGATAGAGCGACATGAGGATGGGGATCACCGCGCCGCCCACGTTGATCGCGAGCACCGTCGCCGGCGACGAGCGCGTCACGGGGACGACGTAAGGAATGCCGAAGTAGGTGACCACGGCACGCGCGGTCATGTGGTGCTCGGGCAGATAGGCGATCGGAATATTGATGTAGCTGCCGAGGAGCGAGGCCAGCAGCACTGCCATCATGGTGCGCGGGGCGAGCCCCATGCTGGCCGAAGCGAAGTTGAGGAGCCGCGCTGCCACGGAGCCTGCGACGATCGCGAACAGGATCGCGAGCCCCAGGAGCGCCGGAGCGGTGAGCGGAAAGTAATGCATGTGTCGATCTCCCCTCGGCGCGGCGGTGTCGGAGAGTATGCGTTTCCCCGTCCGTTGACACTTGAGGGATTGCAGGTGAGCCCGATCGTGGTCGGCGCCGGCAACTAGCGCTTCGGGACAGGCGGCAGAATCTCGTCCTGGGCCCGCCTGACGACGCCGTAGCATTCACAAGCCCCGTCCTCGAGCCCCTTGCGGTCCGTGATCTCGATGACGCCGCGGCTGTAGCGGATCAGACCCGCCTTCTGCAGCGAGCGGGCAACGAAGCGCGCTTGAATGCGGTCGGCCTGTTCAAGAACGCCGGCGAGAGCGCCCGGTTTTTTGATAATTGCTACGGGTACGCCGTGTTTCCCACCATCGGCAAGGCCGGACTGGTCGTCGGCGGCGCGCACGGCAGCGGGCGTGTGTACGTACACGGCATTTATGTCGGCGACACCACCGTGAATCAGCTGAGCGCGGGCTTTCAGGCCGGCGGTCAGGGTTACAGCCAAATCGTCTTCTTCGAGGATAAGCGCGCGTTCGAGGAATTCACCAGGGGTAATTTCGAATTCGGCGCGGATGTCGACGCCGTGGCGATCACCGCCGCGGCCGGCGGTGGTGTCGGCACGACCGGTGCCAGCGCCGAGGCGAGCGGCGGCATGAGGGACGCAACCACTGCGGGCCGCTATTACAAGGGGCTCGCGGTCTTTACCATCATCAAGGGAGGCGCGATGTACCAGGCGACGGTGGCGGGGCAGAAGTTCAGCTACACGCCAAAGGCCTGAGTCTGGCGCCCCAGCGGCGCAGGTGCGGCTCCGCGCTCAACTGCCGCGCGCAGCGCGAGGCTGCGCCGCACCGCAAGCGCGGTGCCGCCGAGCATCAGCACCGCCGAGGTGAGCAGGCGCCCCGTGATCGGCTCGTCGAAGAGCGCGACACCGGCGAGCGCTGCGATGACGGGAACTGAGAGCTGTGCGTTCGCTGCCGCGATCGCCCCGAGCCGGGGCACCGCGCCAGCTGCCGCCCGGAGCCTGCGGCCGGCGGCCGAGCTGCACGAGGAGCCACAGCGTCACGGCGCCCGAGATGAGGCGAATGCCAGTGAAGCTCGCCGGATCGATGTGCGCGCTGCGCAGCGCCATCCGGCACGGCACTGAGTTGGCCGCAAAGCACAGCAGCGCAAACAGAGCGGCCGCGGCGCCGCGCTTCATTGCCCGAGTCGCCGCTCGAGGCCGGCTGCGGCTCTGCGGCTGCGCTCGAGAAGACGCGGGCTCGAGAATCTCTCCGTCCACGCGGCGAATTTCCCGCTCGGGCCGCACCAGCGCAGCTGCTCGACGTCCGCGAACAGCTCCGCCTCGGTCCTGAGCGTCGCGAGCTCTTTGAAGAGCAGGGCGAGGTCGCGCTGGTCGCCGAGCACCTCGGGCGGAAAGCTCTCGAGCGCGCCATAACGCCCGATGAGCCGCGCCGCGGTCACCCGCCCGATGCCGGCGAGTCCCGGGTAGCCGTCCGCGGCATCGCCGACGAGCGCCAGAAAGTCGGGGATGCGCTCGGGATCCACGCCAAACTTTGCGCGCACGCCGGCGGCGCCGCGAATCTCCTTCGTCCGGCGGTCGACTTGAACGATCCGCTCGTCCTCGACGCATTGCGCGAGGTCCTTGTCCGGAGTCCAGATCGACACCTTGTGCACGTGCGCGTCCGCCGCGGCGATGCGCGCGGCCGAGGCGAGGCCGTCGTCCGCCTCGAGCTCTACCATCGGCCACACGACGACGCCCATGGCGGCCAGCGCGTCCTCGAGCGGATGGAATTGCCTGAAGAGCGCCGGCTCCAGGCCGTCGCCCGTTTTGTAGCCCGGCCAAAGCCGATTGCGGAAGGATTCGATGACGTGGTCGGTCGCGACGCCCAGGTGCGTCGCGCCGTCCTCGATCATCTCGAGGACGGTGTTGAGCACCCCGACGGCGGCGCCGAAGGGTAGAGCGTCTCCCTTCGCGAAGCGCCGCAGACCGTAGAAGTGACGAAAGAGCTCGTAGGTGCCATCGATGAGATGGACGATCACGAGCGGGAGGCTACCTCGGATGGCTGAGGCGCGGCCACTCCCGGCCACACGGCTGCGGCGGAGATTCCTTCCGGGGCGCGCTCGCCTCAGGCCCCTCGCGGGCAGCGGCGGCGCGCTCTGTCCGGCGCGGGGCGCGGCTCACCGCGAGCACCGCTAGCGCTCGCCGCCGCAGCAGCGTGACGACCATGGCGTAACCGACGAGGAAAACCAGCGTAGCGCTGACGTCAAAGAGGAGGAATTGCACCGGATCACCTCCATCGAGCAGGAGTCCCGAGTCTAGTATTCGCCGCTGTCCGGGTCGGCTTCCGGGCGAGGCAGTGCGGAGGTGAAATTAGGGTGTGCGTGGCCTCCTCAATTGGGGGAGCGTGAGATCATGCCGCCCGATGTCAAGGTCCATTCTGTTCGTCATCGCGCTCATCGCGCTCCCGGTTGCCCTCATCGCGTTCGTGCTCAGCGGCCGGCGCCCCCGCAGCGCGCGCGAGGCGGGGGCCGCCACGGAGCAGGGGCAGGAGCAGGAGGCTCCGCCCTCCGCGCCCGCGCCACCGCCCGCCACGCCGATGTCGGCGGCGCTGCCGGTGCCCGAGGTGGCGGCGCGGCTCCACGAGCTGGCCTTCGGTGTGCCATGGCGGCCGCCGGCGGACGAGGCGGCGCACCGGGAAGTCGCGGCGGCGGTGGATCTGCTGCTCTCGGGCCCGGTACTCAAGGCCGAGTACGCGCCGCGGCGTCCGTTGCACCTGCCGAGGCTGGTACAGGCGGTGAACGACGAGAACGTCTCGCGGCGCGAGCTCGCCGTGCTCATCGCCCAGGATCCGGCGCTCGCCGGAAACCTGCTGCGGCTCGCCAACAGCGCCTTCTATCGCATCAACTCGCAGCCGGTCGAAAGCGTCGATCGCGCCGTGACTCTTCTCGGCACCTCCGGGATCCGCTCACTCATGGCCGCGGCGCTCCTGCAGCCGGTGTTCAGGACCGCAGCGGGGGAGTTCAAGGGCTTTCCGGACGTCACCTGGGAGCACACGCAGTATGCCGCGACCGCCGCGGAAGCCTACGCGGCGATCCTCGCCGACGAGGATCCGTTTGCGGCGCAACTGCTGGTGCTGCTCCACGGTCTCGGCACCATCCTGGTGTTCCGTGCCGCGATGGATGAGTACGCCAGGCACGGCGTGTCGGCCGACGCGGCCACCGTGCAGGCGCTCATCGAGCGGCATGCCGCACATGTCGCGAGCCGCATCGCGCACGAGTGGGAGCTCTCGAGCCGCATCCTGACCGCGCTCGAGGACCAGTCTGATTACATGCGCTCGGGGAAAGCCACGGGACTGGGTCTGTCGCTGCGCTTCGGCCGCTGCTGCGGCGCCCTCGCGGTGCTGCGGCGCGCCGGGCTGCTCGATGACGAGGGCGGCAAGGCAGCGCTCGCCGCTTACGGGTTCGGGGGTGCGGACTGCGAGCGTATCTGGGCGCGTCTCGCGAAGCAGGTGGCGGCGGCGGGACAGCCCGGAGGGACCTAAACGTATGCCGAGCGCTCACGCGAAGCTCATATCTCACCCGCGGATCGAGGTCGACTGGGTCGGCGCGAGCGAGTTCGAGGCGCACCGCGCCGGCGGCCCGAGGATTCGCATCGACGGCGACTCGCAGGCCGCGCCGAGCCCCTTCGACACGCTGCTCGCCGCCATTGCGACCTGCTCGGCGACCGATGTCGTGTCGATTCTCGCCAAGCAGCGCACGCCCGCCAAGACGCTCAGTGTGGCCGTCGAGGCGCAGCGGGTGGATGCGACGCCGCGGCGCCTGGCGTCCGCGATCCTGCATTTTTCGATCGCTGCGCCCGGCGCCACGCCGGCCAAGGCCGCCCGGGCGGTCGAGCTCGCGGTGACCAGATACTGCAGCGTGCGCTCGTCACTCCTGGCGGAGATCCCGGTGACCTGGAGCGTCGAGCTCAGGGGGTGACGCGACCAGGAGCGGAGGAGGGAGCGCCCGGAGGGGTGGCGCGCTGAGCTTCCGCCCCTGGTCTGTCAGAAACATCCTCGCGGAAGACCATTTCAGGCTATACGAGACACGGTGTCTCGTAAAGACTAGAATGTGCGGCTGTATCCGGCTCTGAACAACTTCCAACAGGAGTCTGCGATGGCCGCCACAGAGGTCCTGCCCCGCCCGGGGTTCCTCGACCGGGAACGCATCATCGCCGCCACCGGCTACAACCGCTGGCTGGTTCCGCCCTGCGCACTGGCGATCCATCTGTGCATCGGCATGGCCTACGGTTTCTCGGTGTTCTGGCTGCCCCTGCATCGCGCGCTCGGTCTCACCAGGTCGCTCCAGTGCCGGGCGGAGCTCGGCTTCTTCCAGCTCATCACCACGACGACCTGCGACTGGAAGATCTCGATGATGGGGTGGATGTTCACCCTGTTCTTCGTCTTCCTCGGAACGGCGTCGGCGATCTGGGGCGGCTGGCTCGAGCGCGTCGGCCCGCGCCGGGCCGGAATCGCGGCCGCGGTGCTCTGGTGCGGCGGGCTGGTGATCTCCGCGCTGGCCGTCATCGGACACCAGTTGTGGCTGATGTGGCTCGGATCCGGAATCATCGGCGGGCTCGGCCTCGGTCTCGGCTACATCTCGCCCGTCTCGACGCTCATCAAGTGGTTTCCCGACCGGCGCGGCATGGCGACCGGCATGGCGATCATGGGCTTCGGCGGCGGCGCCATGATCGGCGCTCCGCTCGCCAATCTGCTGATGAACTATTTCAAGACCTCGACCTCAGTCGGGGCGTGGCAAACGTTCCTGGCCATGGGGGCGATCTACTTCTTCTTCATGATGGTCGGCGCGTTCCGCTACCGGCTGCCGCCGGCCGGCTGGCGGCCGGCGGGCTGGACGCCGCCGAGCGAAACCAAGACGATGATCACCCAGCATCAGGTGCACTTGCGCGACGCGCACAAGACTCCGCAATTCTGGCTGATCTGGTGGGTGCTCTGCCTCAACGTGTCCGCCGGCATCGGCGTCATCGGCATGGCCTCGCCGATGCTGCAGGAAATCTTCGGCGGCAAGTTGA
>JASHQW010000240.1 GCA_030038875.1 Gammaproteobacteria bacterium
GCGCTGCGGCGCCCCATCCGCCCGCTCCGCTCCTCGACCCGGGATTTCTCTGGGCCGGAGTGTTCTTCGCCGGCGACATCGCGCTCTGGCACCTGTCGCTGATGCGCACCTCGGTGGCTGCCTCGACGCTCGAGGCCAACACCGCGCCGATCGTCGTCACGATCCTCGCCTGGACGCTCTGGGGCGAGCGCCCGCGGCTCGGCTTTCTGCTCGCGACGCTGCTCGCCTTCTTCGGCATGCTTCTCATCGTGAGCCCGAAGCTCGCCGCGGGCGGCCACGGGCTCGCGGGCGATGCCCTCGCGCTCGGCGCCGCATGGTTCTACGCCGCCTACATCCTCATGGTGGCGCGCCTGCGCGCCCGCTACGGCACGGGCCTCGTCATGTTCGCGAGCACGCTCATCTTCAGCCTGCTGCTGCTGCCGCTCCCGCTCGTGATGGGCGAGAGGTTTCTACCCTGGAGCGCGCACGGCTGGCTCGTCCTGATCGGCTGCGCCCTCTCGGCCCAGGCGCTTGGACAGAGCCTGATCGCGTACGCGCTCGCGCATCTGCCGGCCACCTTAGGTTCCGTGGCGCTGTATCTGCAGGTGGTCGCCTCGGCCGGGTACGCCTGGCTGCTGCTCGATGAGCGGCTCAAGCCCGTGCAGCTCCTGGGTGGCGTCCTCGTGCTCATCGGTATCGCATTGGCCCGCGCCTCGAGAGGCGCGCGGCCGCGGCCTCGGGCGGCGCCGGCCGCACCGGCACCGGGCTGAAGTTGCGCGCGCTCCCTCAGGCACAGCGCGCGTCGACCCAATCGAGCGTGGCGCGCCAGAGCGTCTCGCGGTGCTGCTCGGCGAAGAATCCATGGTGGCCGATGCGGCGCACGCCGGCTTGCGCCGGCGTCGCGCAGCGCCGCTCGATGGCGGCGTTGGGATAGAGCGCGAGCAAGGCCTCGACCGCCCGGGGGGTGGCGATCGGATCGTCGCTGAAGCTTAAGGAAAGGATCGGCGCGCGCACCGCGGCGAACGCGCCGCCGCGGGCGTCGCCGACGAGATCCGGCGCGAAGTGGGTAGTTCGGAGACACCACTTGCGCCACTCGAGGAACACGCCGGGCGGCAGTGCATCGCCACGCCACAGGGCGCCGCGCGGCACGTAGCCGCGGAACCTGAGCTCGAGCGGCCCGTAGAGCTTCCAGAAGAGCAGCGCGAGATAGCGGAATGGCACACGCTGGCCGCGCCAGTAGCCGATCGAGGTGGCGCACATCACGTGCGCGCGTGCCACGGCCTGGTTGTACATGCAGCCGATGAGCTGGCCGCCGACGCTGTGGCCGAGCGTGACGAGCGGCAGGCCGCGACAGCGTCTCGCGAGCCACTCGAGCGCGGCCGGCATGTCGAGGAGGCCCCAGTCGCTCATGCGCGTGCCCTCCCGATCGAGCGGCCGCGTGGCCGAGGCGCCCATGCCGCGGTAGTCGTAGAGCAGCGTGTGGTAGCCGCGCGCCGCACAGTAGCCGGCGAACTTGAGATAGAACTCCCGCGGGAAGCCGGTCGCGCCGTTTACGACCAGCGCGCCGCGCGGCACGGGCGCCTCGAGGTAGAGCGCGGCCAGGCGGCGGCCGTCGCGCGCCGTGAGGCTCACCGGCTCGGGCGCCGCAGCTGGCGTCGCCGCGTGCGCGCTCTGCGCCGCGGTCACTGCGCGTGTTCCGCGATCACCCGCGCCACCGCCTCGATGGCGGCGCGCCGCGGGTTCGACTTGCGCCACACCGCGCCGATCTGCCGCACCGGGGCGGGCCGCACGAACGGCCGCACCTGCACGCCGCGCGCATTGCCATAGGCGCCGCGGCTCGCGAGCTCCGGCAGCAGCGTCACGCCGGCGCCCGCGGCCACCATTTGCCGCAGCGTCTCGAGGCTCGTCGCGCGAAAATCTTCGCTCTGGCTCACGCCAGCGGCCGCGCAGACCTCGAGCGCCTGATCGCGCAGGCAGTGGCCCTCCTCGAGCAGCAGCAGCGTCTCGCCCTTGAGATCCGCGGCGCGCAGCGCGGCGCGTGCGGTGAGTGGATGGCGCTCGGGGAGGGCGACGGTGAAGGCCTCGCGGTAGAGTGCGCGCGCCTCGAGCCCGGCGAGCTCCACCGGCAGCGCCAGAATTCCGAGGTCGAGCTCGCCCGCGCGCAGCTTCTCGAGCATCGGCGCCGTCTGGTACTCGTAGAGGCGCAGCTCGAGCCGCGGCAGGCTCCTGCGGATCGCGCGCGTGACGTGCGGCAGCAGATACGGCCCGATGGTCGGCAGCAGCGCGAGCCGCAGCCTGCCGGCGAGCGGGTCGCGCGCACCTGCCGCCAGCGCCACCACCTCATCGCTCGCCTCGATGATGCGCCGGGCACGGGCCACGATCTGCTCGCCGGCCTCGGTGAGCGAGACGTTGTTCGGGGCACGCTCGATGAGCTGCACCCCGAGGCTCTGCTCGAGCTTCTTCAGCTGCGCGGAGAGGGTCGGCTGGCTGACGAAGCAGCGCGCGGCGGCGCGGCCGAAGTGGCGCTGATCGGCCACCGCCACCAGGTAGCGCAGGTCCTTGAGCTTCAGTTCCGCGGCCATGACGGTTGCCAGGGGCTCCGCTCGATATATAGAGTCTATCGAGATTATAAAATCAATCGATTTTAATGATAAGCCCCGCCGCGCACGATGGCGGCCGCATCCGCAAGGGGCCGTCGACGAGGCGGGGGAGCGGCTCAGTCAACGTGTCCCTGCAGATGCCGGTCATACCAATCGAGAATCCGCGTGAACATGTCGAGATTGGAGGACCAGCGCCGCGGTGAATGGCCCTCGTCGGGATACAGCACCATCTGCGTCTCGACCCCGAAATGCTTGAGCGCGCGATAAAGGCCTTTGGATTGCCCGACGGGATTGCTCGCATCCTCCTCGCCGTCGAAGATCAGGGTAGGCGTACGGGCATTGCGGATGTAGGTCGAGGGCGAGTTGCGCGCGAAGACTTCCGGGTGCTCCCAGGGTGTTCCGAAATACCACTCATCGCCCGCGGGATTGTGTTCGGTCTCGAATTCCGCGGCCTGGTCGAACACGCCCGCTCCGTCCACGGCCGCTTTGAAGCGTCCGGTCTGGGTGATCGCCCACGCTGTCATCTCCCCGCCATAAGACCAGCCGCCGATGCCCAGCCGGTCGGGATCGGTCTTGCCGCGGGCGATCACGGCATCGAGCACGGCCAGCAGATCCTGGTAGTCGCCCCCACCCCAGTCGCCGCGATTGGCCTCGAGGAATCTCTCGCTGTAGCCGTTCGAGCCGCGCGGATTCACCAGCAGCACCTGATAGCCGTGCGAGACGAGCATCTGCGCCCAGGCCGTCTCCCAGCCGTAATCCGCCGAAAAATTGGACGACGGGCCCCCATGGACGAGTAACACCAGGGGGGCGCGCGCGCTCGAGCCCGCGGTGCGCGGGCTCATGAGTGCCGCTTCGATGTCGGTGCCGTCGAAGCTTCTCGTGTGAAAGATCGTCGTCGCAGCCAGCGACACGCCGTCCCAGCCCTGCTGCAGATGGGACAGCTGACGCACGGCTCCATCGGTGTCCCGAAGGTAGATCTCGGAGAGGTGATCGAAATCGCCGCCCGCGAATGCGACCCGGCCATCCCGCGACACATCGAAGGACTGGACCGAGAGCGGCAGGTCGATGCGTGCCGGCGGCACGCCGTCGGCCAGGCGGTAGAGCCGGAAGAAAAAGCCCTCGACGACGCGCGCCCAGATCCCGGACTTTCCGCGCCAGCGAATCTCGGCGACAGCAAGATCGCCCGGCACGGCCACGCGGCGCAGATCGTCGCGGCCGGCGGTACCGGCGAGGAGATCCCGCGGCAGCGGGCCGTTGGCGGCCGCGGCGCGTACCGTGTATGCCTTGCCGTCGGGCGACACGCCCAAGCTGTCGAAAGGCCGCGGTGGATGAGCGACTTCGGCGAACGCCGCGCTCTGGATCGAGACGCTGTAAACGGCGGTGTTGAATTCTTCAACCCGCGGCCGGTCGCTGGCTATGGCGAGGAGATGTGTGGCGTCCTGCCACTGGAATTCGTCGATTCGGAAGCCTGCCTTTCCGAGGTTGCGCACCTGCTTCGATGAGAGGTCGACCAACCAGAGCTGGGCGAGGTTTCGGGCGTCGTCGGCAAGGTGCGGAACGCTTTGCGCATCGGGGGCGTCGTCGCCTTTGGCGAGACAGGCAATCGTTCGCCCGTCCGGGGACCAGTGAAAGCTCGTGACACCGTTCTTCTGTGCCGTGAGGGCCACGGGTTCCCCGCCTGCGGCCTGCATCGCGTAGACCTGCACCTTGCCGCCGCGGTTCGAGAGAAACGCGAGCGTCCTGCCATCGGGCGACCATTGCGGAGACCGCTCGGACTTCTGCGGCGGCGTGAGGTCATGCGCGGCGCCGCTCACGACGTCCATCAGCCAGACGTGCGGGGCATAGTCCTCGCGATAGGCCAGCACGATGAACGCGAGCATCTTCCCGTCCGGTGAAAAATGCAGATCCGCGGCGCGGCTGTAGTCCAGGGCCTTCTCGGGCGTAATCGGCGGCTGTGCGTGGCCCAACACCCACGCCATGGCGACGAGCGTGGCAAGACACCTACGGCCTGCACATGAATTCATGACCTGCCATCTCCCTGACCGGACGCCCCCGCGGAGCGAACCTCGTCCGCCGATCGATGTGTCATGA
>JASHQW010000241.1 GCA_030038875.1 Gammaproteobacteria bacterium
AGGAGCTCATGGGTCTGGCGGGCTACATGTCCCGCCTTGACCGCGCTACGAAGCACTAGCTCCGGGGCCGCCCCCATGCACCCGCGCCGACTCCCGCAGCAGCTCGCAGACCTCGCGGTCCTCGGTCTGGCCGAAATCCTCGTACCACTCTCCGACAGCCCGCAGCGCCGGCGGGATCTCGACGATCGCGACGGAATCGCACTCGGCGCCGATCAGGGCCGCGGCCTCGCCGGAGGCGACGGGCGCCGCCGCGATCACAGCCGAGGCGCCGGCTTGGCGCGCCGCGCGTACCGCGGCGAGCATGGTGGCTCCCGTCGCCAGCCCGTCGTCGACGAGAACCACCGTCTTGCCCGTGAGCTCGAGAGGCGCCCGGCCGGCGCGGTAGAGCTGCTCGCGCCGTTCGAGCTCGCTGCGCTCGCGCGCGGCGAGCGCGGCAAATTGCTCCGCATCGGGCCCGTAGCCGGGAAACGGGAGGGGCTGGCGCACGGTGACGGCGCCGGCGGCGATTGCGCCGAGTGCAAGCTCCGGCTGGCCCGGCATGCCGACCTTACGCACCACCATCACATCGAGGGGCGCATGCAGCGAACGCGCCACTTCGAACGCCACGGGCACTCCGCCGCGCGGCAGCCCAAGTACTACGACCGGCGGAGCGAGGCGCAACCGCCCGACCGCGCGAGCGAGTTGCCGCCCTGCCGCGCGGCGATCGGCGAAGAGCCGGAGCGATACTGTCATCCTTGGCACAGTCTCCCGCGGGCATGGACGATGCGAGAATACGCATAAATATCAGGGTGGTGTCCGGCCTCATGAAGAATCCTCCTCCGAATGCGCTGCTCACCGACTTCTATCAGCTGGCGATGGCGCAGGCGTACTTCGAGTCGCAGATGAGGGACACGGCCGTCTTCGAGCTCTTCGTGCGCCGGCTGCCGAAATCGCGGCAGTTTCTGGTGGCGGGCGGCCTCGAGCAGGCGGTCGCTTACCTCGAGCAGCTGCGCTTCACGGGCGAGGACCTCGCCTATCTCTCGAGCCTCGGGAAGTTCTCGGCGCCCTTCCTCGACCACCTCGGCACCGTGCGCTTCACCGGGGCGCTGCACGCGATGCCGGAAGGGACGCCGTTCTTCGCCGACGAGCCGATCCTCAGGGTGACGGCGCCGATACTCGAGGCCCAGCTGCTCGAGAGCCGTCTGCTCAACATCGTGCATTTCCAGACCACGATCGCCAGCAAGGCGGCGCGCTGCGTGATTGCAGCGCGTGGCCGGCAGCTGGTCGACTTCGGCATGCGCCGTGCCCACGAGGCGGACGCGGGACTCTTTGCGGCACGCGCCGCCTACCTCGCAGGCTTCGACGCGACCGCCACGGTGGCTGCCGGCCAGCGCTTCGGCATCCCGCTGTCGGGTACCATGGCGCACTCATTCATCGAGGCGCACGACAGCGAGCAGGCTGCCTTCCGCAACTTCGTGCGCAGCCGCCGCGAGCCTACGACGCTGCTGGTGGATACCTATGACACCGAGCGCGCGCTGCAGCGCGTCATCGGCCTGGCCGAGGAGCTCAAGGCAGCCGCTCCGATGGCGGGCGGGATCCGCGCGGTGCGTATCGACAGCGGGGATTTGGCGCAGCAGGCCCGGCGTGCCCGGGCGGCGCTCGATGCGCATGGGCTCGGCGACGTTCAGATCGTCCTGAGCGGCGGCCTCGATGAGCATCAGATCGAGGAGCTGCTGGCGGCCGGCGTGCCGGCGGATGCCTTCGGGGTCGGGACCGCGCTCGACGTGTCAGCCGATGCGCCGGCGCTCGACATGGCCTACAAGCTCGAGGAGTATGCCGGGCGGCCACGGCGCAAGAGCTCGCCGGGCAAGGCGACCTGGCCCGGCGCCAAGCAGGTGTATCGCGAACGCACCGCCACCGGACAGTATCTGTGCGACCGGGTCGTGCGCCTCGAGGAGGCCGCCGTGGGGCGGCCGCTGCTCGGGGAGGTCATGCGTGACGGCGTGCCGCTGGCGCCGCCGCCGCCGCTCGGTCGCGTTCGCGAATCCAGCCGCACCGAGCTCGCGTCGCTCCCGCCGGCGCTGCGCGCTTTGGGTGACGTACCGCAAAGCTATCCGGTCTCGATCTCGGACGCGCTGCGCTCGCTTGCCGGGAGTCTCGACTCCGCCCAGGCGCGCGAATCGTAGCGTCAATCGCACTCGCGCTCGATGTCGTAGCAGTGCGCTCCCTCGACAGGTGGCATCGTGAGCGCCGTCGTGCCGGCGACGATCGCGCGGCGCGCGCCTTCGCGGAATACCGTGCAGCCCTTGAGGTTGAGCTCGTGGGCGCTCTGGAAGATCTCCATCACGCTCGCGGGCGGCGCTGCGTGCGGCAGCATCACGGTCTTGGAGATAGCCCCGTCCACGTAGGGCTGCAGTGCGGCCTGCATGAGGAGATGATCGCGCGGCGCGACCGCGCGCCAGTCGAGGAACACATCCGGCGGCGCGCCGCCGCCTGCACCGCGCGCCCGCCAGGCGGCGTAGGCGTAGTCGGTGAGGCGAAAATCGCGCCGTCGGCCCTCGCTGTCGAGCACATGGCGTGCCGTCTCGCGCCCGAAGATCGGCTCGATGCCGCTGCTCAGATTGCCGGCCAGGAGGCTGATGCTGCCGGCCGGGGCGATCGCCAACAGGTGGCTGTTGCGGATTCCCTGGCGGCGGATGACCTCCTGCAGGCGCGCCGGCAGTCTGCGGATGAACGGCCGCTCGAGGTACTGCCCGGCGTCGAAGGCGGGGAACGCGCCGCGCTCGCCCGCGAGCTCGACCGAGGCCTCGTAGGCCGCATCGCGCAGTGCTCTCATGGCGTCGGCGGCCGCCGTGCGTGCCGCCTCGCTGTCGTAGCGCAGGCCGAGCATAGCGAGCGCATCGGCAAGCCCGGTCACGCCGAGTCCGATGCGGCGCGAGCGGTGCGCCTGCTCGCGCTGGCGCATGAGCGGGAAGCGGGAGATCTCGATGACGTCATCGAGAAACCTGACCGCGAGCCGCGCAACCTCGCGCAGCTTGCCGTGATCGAGCCGGGCGCGCGGCGTGAAGGGATCGAGCACGAAGGCCGTCAGATTGAGCGAGCCGAGATTGCAGGCGCCGAAGGCGGGCAGCGGCTCCTCGGCGCAGGGGTTCGTGGCGCTCAGCGTTTC
>JASHQW010000242.1 GCA_030038875.1 Gammaproteobacteria bacterium
ACCGCTTCTTCGCCGGCGGCGACAACAGCGTGCGCGGCTTTTACTACAATCAGCTGTCGCCGACCGACCCGGTGTGCACCACCGGGCCGAACGGCCAGTTCCTGCGCACTGCCGACGGCAGCTGCCAGAGCGTCGCCGGCTACATCAGGGTCGGCGGCAAGGACATGGTCACCGGCACGGTGGAGGTGGTGCACGACCTGCCGCGCAACCTCGGTTGGGCAACCTTCGTCGACTACGGCAATGCCTTCGATCATTTCGGCACCAAGCTCTTCTATTCGGCGGGCGTCGGCATACGCTTCCGCACGCCCGTGCTGACGCTCGGCATCGACGTGGCGCAGCCCATCAACAACCCCGGCGCCGGTCCGCGCCTGCACATCAACTTCTCGCCGAAGCTCTAAAGGTATCGAGCCACCATGCGGCGCCTGCTCATACTCTTTACCGCCTGCTTTCTGGTCCTGGTGGTCGTGGTGGTGCCGGCCGCGCTCATCGGGGCCGCGGTGTTCACCGAGACGGGCCTGCAGTTCCTGGTGCGCCACCTCCCGCAGCGCTTCGGCTCGGGACCGGGCGCGGTGACTCTCGTGATCACGGGCGTCAGGGGCACGCTGGCGCGCGGGGTACATGCCGACCGCGTGGAGATCGATCACGAGCTGGTGCACCTGAAGTTCGAGGGGATCGACGGCCGCGTGGCGCTGGCGCCGCTGCTGCTGCAGACCATCCGCTCGCCTGACGCCACGGTGCACAGCGCGCTCATCGAGGTGAAGCGGCGCACACGGGAGGTGCCGCCCTCGCCGCCGCTGTTCCTGCCGCGCTGGCTGCTGATCAGCGCCGAGCACACCACGGTCGACGATGCGGTGCTCACGGTCTACAACGGCGTGCGTCTCGAGGCCACCCGTATCAGCGGCGCGGCGGTGCTCCGCCACCGCTCGATCCGCTTCTTTCAGGCGCGGGGCAACTTCGGCGATGCCCGCGTGGATGCGATCGGCGAGCTGCGGGCCCGCGACCCGCTCGGCATCGAGGCCGAGGGACACATCGCCTGGGCCCCGGCCGGACAGCCCGCCTGGAGCATCGCCGGCTCGGCCAGAGGCGATCTCGACGCGCTCAATCTGAGCGCGCACGCCTTGAGCCCGTTCCGCGCCGACTTTACCGGCCAGGCGCTCGACCTCACTCGCCACTGGCACATCGTGGGCGACGCGAACGTCGAGAATTTCGACCTGCGCGCCTGGGGAATCTCGGGGCCGCTCGGGGTCATAAAGGCGCGTCTCGCGGTCACCTGGAACGACGCGGGCTTCAGCGGGCGCGGCAAGGTCGACCCGACGGGGCTGCGTGCCGGGGCTTTCGATGCCGAGTTCACCGGCTCCTTCGCCGACCGGGTGCTCACGGCGAAGCACATGGAGGCACGCCACCCCTCAGGAGCGCACGCGGTCGGCTCCGGCACGTTCGCCATCGTCCCCAACGGCCCGCGTCTCAATCTGAGCGGCAGCTGGGAAGATTTTCGCTGGCCGCTGGTGGGAGCGGCGCCCGTGGTCAGGAGTGCTGCGGGCACTTTCACCCTGGAAGGATTGCTGCCGTACAAGGTGCACGCGCAAGCGGCGGCGGCCAGCGCCGCGGACCTTCCGGTAAGCGCGTTGGACGTGAGCGGCACGCTCGGCAAGGACAGCTTCGCCTTCGAGCGCGCCGAGCTCGACCTGCTCGAGGGCCACGCCAGCGTGAGTGGCGCGGTGCAGTGGGCGCCCCGCCAGAGCTGGTCGGTGGCCGGTCAGCTCGCCGGGATCAACCCGGCGGCGTTGCGCGCCGACCTTCCGGGCAGTGTCAGCCTCGCGCTCGCGGTGTCGGGGCGCGGCTTCGACCCGCGCGGCGATCTCACGGTCGCGGTCGGAGGCTTAAGCGGCAAGCTGCGTGGCGCGCGCGTGAGCGGCGGCGGCTCGCTTAGCCGCAGCGCCGGCACCTGGAGCTTCGACCGGGTGCGCGTGGCGCTCGGCGGCACGAGCCTCGCACTCGACGGGCGCGCCGGAGAGCAGCTCGACCTGCGCTTCAGGCTCGCGAGCTCGGACCTGGGTTTGCTCGCGCCCGGCAGCCGCGGACAGCTCAGCGCCGCCGGGACGCTGCGCGGCACGGCCACCGATCCCGCGATCGTGGCGAGCGCCCACGGGAGTGCGCTCAGCTACGAGGGGCTGGGACTCGAGCGCCTCGATGCCGATATCGACTTCGACGCGGCCGACCGCGAACGGCCGACGAAGATCGACGCGCGGGCGCAAAATCTGAGCTACGCGGGCCACATGATCGAGAGCGCCGCCGTCACGGTGACCGGTCCCCCGGCGGACTACCGCGTGCACGCGGAAGCGCACGCGCAGGGACTCGCGCTGGTGGCCGAGGCCGGCGGCCTGTACGAACACGGGACGTTCCAGGGACAGCTCACGGCGCTCAGCCTCAAGGGCAAGGACGCGCTCGATCTGGCGCTCGAGCATCCGGTGGATCTCATGGCCTCGGCGCAGCGCGCGCGCGTCGAGTGGCTGTGCCTCGCGGGTACCCCCGGCAGCCTGTGCCTTGATGGGGACTGGAGCCCGCAGCACTGGTCGGCAACCTTCATGAGCAACCAGCTTCCCCTGAGCGCGCTCACGGCCGGCATCAAGACTGCGGCGGTGCAGTACCGGGGCACGGTGGACCTGCTGCTGCGCGCGACCGGCGGCGCGCAGCTGCCCGTCACCGGCACGCTGCGCGCGCAGCTCACCGACGCGGTGCTCTCGCACCAGCTGCTCAGCAAGAAGATCGAGCATACGCGCATCGGCTCGGGCACGGTGACGGCGAGCGCGACGCCGGAGGCGATCACCCTCGCGGCCGTGCTCGAGGACGGCGAGGTCGGCACCATCCGCGCCCGGGTGGACGCACAGCGCGGCACGGCGCAGTGGCAGGACATGCCGCTCTCCGGCGCGGTGCATGCCGAGACCTCGGAGCTCGGGCTCCTGTCGCTCTATTTCCCCGACATCGATCGCGCCGCGGGCGAGCTGCACGCCGACGTCAACCTGGCCGGCACGCTCGGCGCCCCGCAGCTGAACGGCGTGGTGAAAGTCACGGGCGGCGAGCTTGATCTCTATCAGGTGAACTTGGGGCTCCGCCAGGTGACTCTCGAAGCGCACCTGAACGACGGCGGCCTCGACTTCAGCGGCAACGCCCGCGCCGGCGCCGGCACCGCCGCGGCCAACGGCCATCTCGAGTGGCACAACCTCCTGCCCTACGGCAAGTTCCACCTCGGGGGGACCAATCTGCGTGTGGCGGACACCCCCGAGGCGCAGATCGACGCCTCGCCGGACCTCTCCTTCGCCGTCGACGGGCGGCGCATCGAGGTCACCGGCACCGTCACGGTGCCGTACGCGAAGATCCAGCCGAAGGACATCACCAACGCGGTGCGCACCTCGCCCGATGAGGTGATCGTCGGCCAGGCGGCGCCGAGCCCGACCGAGCGCTTCGAGGTGATGAGCACCATCACGCTCACCCTCGGCGACAAGGTGTCGGTCGATGCCTCGGGCCTCACCGGCCGTCTCACCGGCAGCGTCACCATCCGCAGCGGCTACGACGCCATCACGCGCGGCACCGGGGAGCTCTCGGTGGCGAACGGCGTCTACCTCGCCTATGCGCGCAAGCTCGACATCCAGCGCGGCCGGCTCATCTTCACCGGCGGTCCGATCGACGACCCGGGCGTCGACCTGCGCGCCCAGAAGGAATTCCCGGACGTCACCGCCGGCGTCAACGTGCGCGGCACGCTGCAGCAGCCGCGCATGTCGTTCTTCTCCGACCCGCCGATGCCGCAGTCACAGATCGTCTCGCTCATCCTCTCGGGCAGCGCGGCGCAGTCGACCCAGTCCGCGAGCAACGCGGCGCTCGGGCAGGGGGCGGCGCTGCTCGCCTCGCAGGTGGGCTCGCGCGTCGGGCTCCCCGACGTCAGCCTCGAGACCGATCCACTCGCCAACGAGACCTCGCTCGTCCTCGGCCGTTACCTGACGCCGCGCTTGTACGTGAGCTACGGCGTGAGCCTCACCGAGACGCTCAACACCTTGAAGATGCGCTACACGCTCGGCGACCACTGGGTGGTGCGCACCGAGCTCGGCACGGCGCGCGGCGCCGATCTCGTCTTCAGCATCACCAAGTAGTCGAGCGCGGCTACTTGCTGCACTCGCCCACGCGGTGGGCGGCGATCTTGGCGTTAACCACCTGCCCTTTGTCGCTGGTCGAGACCATCCTGCCCTGGAAAGAGTCGCCGGCGAAGCTGCCCTCAAAATGGACGAGGTTGTGTTCGCACTGCGTGGTGAACTTCACCTCGCTCCCGGAGATCGCGTGCTCGGTGACCTTGCAGCTCTGCGGCTGGTTGCTCCGGCCCTGGGAGATGTCCTGGCTCACGTGGTCGATGTCTCCCTGGCTGATGCAGTGCTGCGAGACGTTCGGTTTCTGCATCATCGCGAGCGCCTGGGGCGGCATCTTCGCTGCCACGTCCGGCGGCAGCTGGACGTCGGCGGTGATCGTGTACTCGTAGAGGCCGGGCTTCAGGCCCACCGTCTGCGCATAGAGGGAACAGCACACGCCGGCGGCGGCCAGTGCCGCGAGCCGGGTGGCGCGCTGCGTGCGTCGTGACTGCATGGTTCTCCCCGATCGTTGGCGGCGCCGCACGGCGGTCAGCGGCGCGGCATTGTAGTCCAGCGGCCGCGAGCGCTTGACGCCCACGCATTAATATGCACAATATGCGCATCTTTATGCATACATTGCCTGAAACTCCGTGCTGAACGACGCCGAGCAACTCGAGCGCCGCGGCGCCATCGTGCGCATCCTGCGCGCCGGGCTGGTGCGCAAGCAGCAGGACTTGGTGCGCCTGCTGAAGAAGGAGGGGCACGATGCCACCCAGTCCTCGATCAGCCGCGACCTGCGCGACCTCGGCGTGCTCAAGGCGAGCGGCCGCTACGTGCTGCCGCCGGATGAGCTGACGCGCGCCAACGGCGACTTCGCCACGCTCGCGCAGTTCGTGCGCGAGCTGCGCCGCGCGGGCCCCTCGATCACGGTGCTGCGCACCACGATCGGCGCGGCGCAGTCGGTCGCGGTCGCGATCGACAGGGCCGCGTGGCCCGAGGTCGCCGGCACGATCTCGGGCGACGACACCATCTTCATTGCCACCGCCAACGCGCGCGCGCAGGATGAGCTCCACACCCGCCTGCGCGCCCTCTTCAGGATCTGATCCATGTCGACCAGCGCAAGCAGCGCCCCGGGCGCGGGCACCACCACTCCCATCGTCCTCGCCTACTCCGGCGGCCTCGACACCTCGTTCCTGGTGCCGTGGATCGCCGAGACGGAGCGCCGCCCGGTGATCACGGTGACGGTCGACACCGGCGGCATAGACCGCCAGGCTGCCCGGGCGCTCGCCGAGCGGGCGCAGGCGCTCGGGGCCGTGGCTCACCATCAGATCGACGCACGCGCCGCCTACTTCGAGCAGGTGCTGCGCTTTCTCATCATGGGCAACGTGCGCCGCGGCCAGCTCTACCCGCTGTGCGTCGGCGCCGAGCGCGTCATGCAGGCGCAGACCATCGCCCGCATGGCCCGGGAGCTGAAGTCCGACACCGTCGCGCACGGCTGCACCGCGGCCGGCAACGACCAGGTGCGCTTCGAGGTCGCGCTGCGGACGCTCGCGCCCGACCTCGCGGTGCTCGCCCCGGTGCGCGACCGGGCCTTCAAGCGGGCCGAGGAGCTCGAGTACCTCAAGGCGCGCGGGCTTCCCGTGCCGCCCACCGGCGCCGCTTACTCCGTGAACCGCGGACTCTGGGGCGTCACCATCGGCGGCCAGGAGACGCTCACGTCAAGCGGCAGCATTCCGGAGGACGCCTGGCTCCTGACCCGGGATGCCTTCGCGCGGCCGCGCGCGCCCGAGGGCCACGTGCTTTCCTTCATCAAGGGACGCCCTGCCGCGCTCGACGGCCGCGAGGGCGCGCCGGTCGAGATCATCGAGCGGCTCGAGGCGCTCGCCGCGCCCTTCGGCATCGGCCGCGGCATCCATCTCGGCGACACCATCATCGGCACCAAGGGGCGGGTGGCGTTCGAGGCGCCGGCGGCCGAGGTGCTGCTCACGGCGCACCGCGAGCTCGAGAAGCTCACGCTCACCGGGCGGCAGCAGCGCATCAAGGAGCTGCTGGCTGCGCCGTACGGCGATCTGGTGCACGAGGGCCAGCTGCTCGATCCCGTGTGCCGCGACATCGAGGCGCTGCTCAGCTCCTCACAGGAGCGCGTGACCGGCGAGGTGCGCTGCAAGCTGCAGACGGGCAATCTCTTCATCGAGGGCGTCGAGTCGCCCTACTCGCTCATGGCGGCCTCGCGCGGTGTGTACGGCGAGGCGGCCGGCGAGTGGTCGGCCGCGGACGCGCTCGGCTTCTCGCGCATCGTCTCGCTCCCGGGCGTGTTCTACACGCGCGCCGGCGAGCAGGCCGCGGCGCCCGGGAAGCACTGACATGTCCGGCATGCGCTCAGTCATGGTCGACAAGCTCGCCTCCGTCACCCAGGCCTGCGGCCTCTCGCACGAGGTGCGCATCTCCGCCGACATCCCCGCGGAGGAAGGCGTCGTGGTCGTGGCCGAGGTGCTCAACAACAAGTCGACCTACAACACGCTCGAGCTGGTGAGCGGCCGCATGGCCAAGGTGGGCAAGGGCGACATCGTCGCCGGCGCGCTCGGCCACCGCCAGGCGCTGTTCGGCTACTCCGGCCACGTGCCCGAATCACTCCGGCCCGGCGACATCATCCAGATGCTCAACATCGGCGGCGTGCTCGGCGTATGCGACTCGATCAACCCCGAGAAGGGCAAGCCCTTCGACTGCCGCGTGCTCGGCGTCGCCCTCAACTTCCCCTACCTCGGCGAGCGCATCGGCGTGCCGGCGCGCGCCGGCTACCAACGGCTCGATCCGAATGCCGCGCTCGAGACGCGCGGCGTGCCCGTCGTGGCGCTCGCCGGCAGCTGCATGGAAGCCGGCAAGACGGTCGCCGCCTGCGCCATCATCTCCCGCATGCGCCACCGCGGGCTCGCGGTCGATGCCTTCAAGGCGACCGGCGTGTCCCTGCGGCGCGATATCCTCGCGATGGAGGACGCCGGCGCACGGCGCTGTGCGATCTTCACCGATCTCGGCGTCGTCACCACGACGCGCGCCAACGGCCCGGCCCTCACCCGCACCATGCTGAGCGAGCTCGCCGCCGGCAAGCCCGACGTCCTGGTATTCGAGCTCGGCGACGGCATCCTCGGCAGCTACGGCGTGGACGCGATCCTCGAGTGCCCCGACATCCGCAGCGCGCTCACCGGCGTCGTGCTGTCGGCCAACGATCCGGTAGCGGCGTGGGGCGGGGTGAAGCTGCTGCGCGAGCGCTTCGGGATCGAGCCGTGCGTGGTGACCGGACCCTGCACCGACAATCAGGTGGGGGTCGAGATCATCACCGGGCAGATGGGCGTTGCCGCCTTCAACGCCATCAGCAGCGCCGCGGCGCTCGGCGACCGCGTGATCGAGGCGCTCGGGCTCGCGGCGGCGGCGGCCGCGTGAGCCAGGCAACCCTCACGGCGGCGAGCCCCCGGACACCCGCGGTGGTGCTCGGCGGCACCGGCTATGTGGCCGGGGAGCTGCTGCGCCTCATCGCCGGCCATCCCACGCTCGAGCTCCTCGCCGTGATGTCGGAGGGCTCGCCCGGCGAGCCGGTGGCGGGCGCGTTCCCGCATCTGGCGTCCGCCTATTCCGAGACGCGCTTCGCGACCCTCGGTGAGGTGACCAAGCTTCTCGCCGGGACGCCGGCGTCGGCGGTGTTCTCCGCCGCGCCCCATGGTGTGTCGGCGGGCCTCATCGACGCCCTGCTGGCCGAGACCGCCCGGGCCGGCACGAGCGCGCGGATCGTGGATATCTCGGCCGACTTCCGTTACGCCTCCGCGGCGGCCTACGAGAAGGTCTACGGCCACGCTCACGGAGCACCGGCGCTCCTCGAGGACTTCACCTGCGCGTTGCCCGAGCACCTCGGGGAGCTCACCACTCCCCACGTCGGCCACCCGGGCTGCTTTGCCACCGCCGTGCTGCTTGCGGCGATGCCGCTGCTCGCGCTCGGGCTCGTCGAGCCCATGCTGTTTGTGAGCGGCGTCACCGGCAGCACCGGTTCCGGCCGCAGGCCGGTCGAAGGCACGCACCACCCGCTGCGCCACGGCGATCTCTACGGCTACAACGCGCTCGCGCACCGGCACGCGCCGGAGATCGTCGCGTGCGCGCGCGCGGCGACCGGCGTAGAGGCCGAGATCGCCTTCGTGCCGCACTCGGGGCCCTTCGCGCGCGGCATTCACGTCACGGTGCAGGCGCGCCTGACGCGCGCGCTCGATGCGGCACAGGCGCGCGGCGCGCTCAGCGAATATTACGCGCGCGCGCCCTTCGTGCGGATCAGCGATCGAGCCCCGCACGTGAAGGAGGTGGCGGCCAGCAACTTCGCGCACCTCTCGGCCGCCGCCAACGGCCGCACCATCGCCGTGATGTGCGCGATCGACAATCTGGTGAAGGGCGCCGCGGGAGGCGCGCTGCAGTGGATGAACCGGATGCTGGGGCTTCCCGAGACCGCGGGTCTCTGCCAGCCGGCACCGGGGTGGACTTGAAAGGCTGACCAGCCATGCCCAAGAAAGTCCAGACGGTGACCGCCGCCACGAGCGGCGCGCGCAAAGCGATGAAGCTGGTAAAGCCGCCGACGCGCGATTTCCAGGCGCAGGTGTTCGCGCAGTATCCGGTCGAGGTCGCCTCAGGATCGGGCGTGTGGCTCATGAACACGCGCGGCGAGCGGTTGCTCGATCTCTACGGCGGACACGCGGTCGCGGGTCTCGGGTACGCACACCCGGAGTGGACCGCGGCGCTCACCGCCCAGGCGCAGGCCTGCCAGTTCCAGAGCAACGCGGTGGCGATGCAGGTGCGCGCCAAGGCGGCACGGCGCCTGGTGCGCTTCTCCAAGCTGCCGTTCGGGAGCGTCTTCTTCGTCAACAGTGGCGCCGAAGCCAACGAGAATGCGCTGAAGGTGGCGCTGCGCATGACCGGGCGGCCACACGTCGCCGCCATCGAGGGCGGCTTCCATGGGCGCACCGCCGCCGCCGGCGCCGTCACCTGGGGCGCGCAACCTAAGTGGTACGGATTTCCGCGCACCCCGTTCGATGTGAGCTTCATTGCGCGCGGCGCGACGCAGGCGATCGCCGAGCACGTCACCACCGACACCGCCGCGGTGATCGCCGAGCCCGTGCAGGGACTCGCCGGCGCGGTGGCGCTCGGCGCGCCGTTCCTCGCCGCGCTGCGCGCGCGCTGCGACGAGGTGGGCGCGCTGCTCATCTTCGACGAGGTGCAGTGCGGGATGGGCCGCACCGGCGAGCCCTTCGCCGCCAACCTCTACGGCGTGCGGCCCGACATGCTCACGACCGCCAAGGCGCTCGGCAACGGCTTCCCGGTGGCCGCGCTCATGATGTCGCCGCTCGTGTCGGCCTCGCTCAGGACCGAAGCCCTCGGCACCACCTTCGGCGGCGGGCCGATGGCCTGCGCGGCCGTGAACGCGGTGCTCGCGGCGATCCGCGACCAGCGCCTCCTCGAGCGCGTGCGGCGCATCGGCGCGTACATCCGCAGGAGCTGCATCCTGGGTCCGGTGACCGCGGCCTCGGGCGCGGGGCTCCTGGTCGGGCTGCGCACCAGGCGGCCGGCCAAGGACGTCCAGGCGGAGCTGCTCGAATGCGGCATCCTCACCGGCACCTCGAGCGACCCGCATGTCGTGCGCCTCCTGCCGCCGTACATCCTGGAAGAGGAGCACGTCGACCTGCTGCGCGATGCGCTCAAGGATCTCGACGCATGAAGCGCTTCGTCGATCTCGGCGATTTCAGCCGTGAGGAGCTCGTGTCGCTGCTCGAGCTCGCGCGCCGGCTCGAGCGGCAACCCGAGCCGCGGGCGCTGGCCGGCAAGATCCTGGGACTCCTCTTCTTCAATCCGTCGCTGCGCACGCTCGCCTCGTTCCAGGCGGCGATGGCGCGGCTCGGCGGCAACTCCTTCGTCATCAACCCCGGGCACGGCAGCTGGCTGCTCGAGACGCGCCACGGCGCAGTCATGGACGGCGCGGCGGCCGAGCACGTGCGCGAGGCGATTCCGGCGCTCGCCTCCTACTGCGACGCGCTCGGCATCCGCGTGTTCGCCGAGGGACGCGACCTCGCCGCCGATCTCGCCGAGACCACCTTCAACAGCATGGCGGAGCTCACCGACAAGCCGCTCATCAACCTCGAGTCGGCGCTCAACCATCCCTGCCAGGCGCTCGCCGACTGGAAGACCATGGACGATCTCGCCGTGCCGCGCGGCGGGCGCTTCGTGCTCTCGTGGGCGTGGCATCCGCGCGCCCTGCCGCTGGCGGTGCCGGCCGCGGCGCTGCACATGGCGGCCGTGCGCGGCATGGAGGTGATCGTGCTGCGCCCGGACGGCTTCGCGCTGCCCGTTGCGGTGATGGAGCGCGCGCGGCGCGCGGCGACGAGCGCCGGCGGCAGCGTGCGCGAGACCGAAGTGCGCGAGGAGGCGCTCGAGGGCGCCGACATCCTCTACGTCAAGGAATGGGGCGCGACCGCCTGCTACGGCGACGCGACGGGCGATGCGCGGCTGCGCAGCTCGCTCACGAGCTGGTGCGTGCGCAACGACTGGTTCGCGCACACCGCGCCCGACTGCCGCGTGATGCACTGTCTGCCGGTGCGGCGCAATACGGTGATCGCCGACGAGGTGCTCGACGGCCCGCGCAGCGCCGTGCAGCGCGAGGCCGCCAACCGCCTCACCGTGCAGACCGCCGTGCTCCACCAGCTCTTGAAGTAGTGAAGATCAGGGAAGCCGCATCATGATCATGCATCGAGGCGATCAGACTCTGGCGATCCGCGCGTTGAAGAGCGCCGCCCC
>JASHQW010000243.1 GCA_030038875.1 Gammaproteobacteria bacterium
TCGCCGCCCTCAGCAAGAAGGTCGATGCGCTGACCGGAAGCATCGAGAAGCTGGGCCGTGCGCGCGCGCACCCGCGGGTGCCGGCAGTGAAACGGCCGACGGCAGTGCCGCCGCCGCAGGTTTCATAGGCGTCGATGCTGAGTATTCAGCCCGCACGTGAGCGCGGCGCGGGTGGCAAGAAGCTCGCGATCGCGCTCGCGGGAGGCGGGCCGTTGGGTGCCTTCTACGAGCTGGGCGCCCTCCACGCACTTTCCGAGGCGATCGAAGGCAGGGAGCTCACGGATTTTGACGTCTACGTGGGGGTGAGCTCCGGCTCGCTGCTCGCCGGGGCCTTGGCCAACGGGATCGATACGACGGCGATCGGCTCGAGCTTCATTCACGACGAGGCGACGATTCCATTCTCGCCGGACGCGCTGTTGCAGCCCGCGCTGGGAGAGTACTTGCGCCGCGTGGCGAGGCTGCCGCGCTCGCTGGCGGCGCTCGCGCGTCAGTACACGCGCGAGCCACTGCAGGGCGCATGGCCGGCCGCAGTCGGGTCGCTGTCGGGTATGGTTCCGACGGCGCTGTTCGACAATCGGCCCCTCGAGCGCTACCTGCACGAGGTGTTCAGCTCCCCGGGCCATAGCGACGAGTTCAGGAAGCTCCGCTCGCGTCTGTATGTGGTGGCGACCAATCTCAACACCGGCGAGTCGGTCGCCTTCGGCGATGCGCGTCACTCGCGCGTGCCGATCTCGCGCGCGGCGGTCGCGAGCGCGGCGCTTCCCGGCCTTTACCCCGCCGTCGAGATCGATGGCGAGCATTACGTGGACGGCGCGCTGATCCGCACCGTGCACGCCTCGCTCGCGCTCGAAGCAGGGGCCGATCTCCTGATCTGCGTCAACCCGCTGGTTCCCTACGACGCCTCGGGCGTCCCCGCGCGCCGGCGCAAGAATCTCGCCCACGAGGGCCTGCCCGCGATCATGGGCCAGTCCCTGCGCGCACTCATTCACTCGCGCATGCAGGTGGGGATGGCGAGCTACGGCGCGCGCTTTCCGCGCGCGGACGTGCTGCTGCTCGAGCCGGACCGGCACGACGAGGAGCTGTTCTTTGCCAATGTGTTCCGCTATACGGGGCGCAGCCGTCTCGTCGAGCACGCCTATCAGCGCACGCGCCGTGATCTCGCCTCGCAGGCCGACGGCCTGTCACGCGCGCTCGAGCGGCACGGGCTCACGCTCAATCAGCAGCGCCTGCGGGAACGGCGCCGGACTTTCGCCACGGGCGGACGGGAGCAGGCCGTGCATGTGCGGCGCACGGCGCAGCGCCTCGACCACGCGCTGCACCGCCTCGAGGCACTGCTCTCGAACGGGCGCCCGCGGGCGTAGCGGCCGCGCAGCGCATGGCGGCCGGTTTCTGGCGATTCCTGTTGGGTTGTCAGCTGCTGTACGCCGCGGTGGTCACCGCGGTGCTCGCGGCGGTTCTGCCGCTGTCGGCCGGGGAGCTCGTGCTGACGGCGCTGCTGGTGACGGTCTCGGCGCCCTGCGTGCTGGTGGCGAGCAGCTACCTCGCCGGACGGGTCGCAGTCCGCCGTGACGGCAGAGGCGATCGCACGCCGTTGCGCGGGCTCGCCGCAGCCCTCTTCAGGGAAGCCCTGGCCTTCTCCGCCGCCACCTTCGCCATGATCGCCGAGCCCTACCGACGGGCGCCGCGCGAGGACGCAGGGCGTGCGGCCGCCGCATCCCCGGTGCTGTTGATTCACGGCATTTTATGCAACCGCGCGGTATGGCGTCCGCTCCTCACGCGGCTCGCGGCGCGGGGATTCGCGCCCGTACGGGCCGTGAACCTCGAGCCCCTGTTCACCGACATCGAGACCCACACCGCGAGCGTGGTGCGCGAGCTGCGCGAGCTGCAGCGCGCGAGCGGGGGGCTGCCGGTGGCGATCATCGCGCACAGCATGGGGGGACTCGTGGCGCGCGCGGCGCTGCGCGCCGGCGGCGCGGGCCTCGTCAGCCGTATCGTGACGATCGCCTCCCCTCACCATGGAACGGCCCTCGCCCGGCTCTTCCGCTCGCTGCCCGCGCGGCAGATGCGCCCCGGCTCGTCCTGGCTGCAGGCACTCAACGCCAGCCAGGAGGGGGCGCTGCCCGTGCCCGTCACGAGCATCTACAGCGTGCACGACAACCTCATCGCGCCGCCGCGCAGCGCGGTGCTCGCGGGCGCGCGGCTGCACGAGCTCACCGGCCTCGGCCACCTGAGCCTGCTGCGCGCCCGGCTGTCGCTCGAGCGCACGCTGGCGGCACTGGCGGGCCCATGAGACCGGCGGAAGCCGTGAGCGTTGCTTGCGAGCGGCTGCGCGAGCTGCGCGCGTGGCAGGCGGCGCGCCTCGCGTCGACCTACGGCGATCTGCTGCACGATCCGCAGTGTGTCGATGCCGTGGCGTTCTTTCTCACCGATCTCTATGGCCCGGAGCAGCACGCGCGGCGCGACGAGGATCTCGCTCGCGCGTGGGGCATTCTCTCGAGAACGCTGCCGCGGGGGGCCCTCGGGCTCCTCGAGCGCGCCGTCGAGCTGCAGAGGCTCACGGCGGAGCTCGATCGGGCGATGGCCGAGCGGCTCGCGGCCGGGCCGGTGACCTCCGAGTCGTACGCGGCCGCCTACCGTGAGGTCGGCCGGCACGAGGCGCGCCGCCGCCAGATCGACCTGGTGCTCACGATTACCGGCGATCTCGACCGCGTGGTGCGGCACGCCTGGATAGGGCTCGCACTGCGCGCGGCACACATGCCGGCGCATGCCGCCGGCTTCGGCGCGCTGCAGGACTTCCTCGAGCGCGGCTTCGCGGCGTTTCGTAAGATGAACGGTGCGGGGCGCATGCTGGAGGCCATTCGCGAGCGCGAGACGCGCCTGTCCGCCGCGCTGTTCGCGGGCAGCCCCGCGCCTTGGCCCGCTCAAGTCACGAGTACCGCCCGTCATGCCTGAATCGAGCCACGACTACGTCATCGTCGGAGCGGGCTCCGCCGGCTGCGTGCTGGCAAACCGCCTGTCGGCGCGCGGCAGCCTGCGCGTGCTGCTGCTGGAAGCGGGTGGGCGCGACTCGAGCCCCTACATCGGTATGCCCGCCGGCCTCGCGCGCCTCGTCGGAAATCCGCGCATCGACTGGCGCTACTACACGGAGCCCGAGCCCGAGCTCCTCGGGCGCCGGCTCTACTGGCCGCGCGGGCGCGTGCTGGGTGGCAGCAGCTCGATCAACGCCATGTGCTACACGCGCGGGCATCCGCGCGACTACGACGAGTGGGCCGCTCTCGCGGGCGACGCCTGGAGCTACCCACAGGTGTTGCCCTGGTTTCTCAAGTCGGAGGACCAGGCGCGCGGCGCCGGGCCCTGCCACGGAGTCGGCGGGCCGTTGTCGGTCGAGGACCTGAGGTTCCGCAATCCGCTGAGCGCGGTGTTCGTCGCCGCGGGCGTGGCCTGCGGGCTCGCGCCCAACCCCGACTTCAACGGCGCGGTGCAGGCAGGGGTCGGCTTCTACCAGGTGACACAGCGCAACGGCCGCCGTTGCAGCAGTGCCCGGGCGTACCTGCGCCCCGCCCTGCCCCGGCCCAACCTCGAGGTGCGCACGGACTGCCTCGCGACACGCATCCTTTTCTCGGGGACGCGGGCCGAGGGGATCGAGTATCGCTGGAACGGCGAGCTGCGCCGCGCCCGCGCCGAGCGGGAAGTACTGCTCGCGGCGGGTGCGGTCGCGTCCCCGCAGCTCCTCATGCTCTCGGGCGTAGGTCCCGCCGCGGCGCTGCGCAGCCTCGGCCTCGCGGTGGTCGCCGACGCTCCGGACGTGGGCGGCAATCTCCAGGATCATCTCGACTTCTGCACGCTCGCGAAGTGCACCTGCCCCATCACCTACGACTTCAGTCGGTGGCAGGAGGTGGTGGTGGGGCTGCGTTATTTCCTCACGCACTCCGGTCCCGGGGTGAGCAACATCGCCGAGGCCGGCGGCTTCGCCCGCTCGGCGCTGGCTGCCGACGAGCGCCCGGACCTGCAGCTGCACTTCGTACCCGCCCAGCTCGATAACCATGGCCGCAATCGGCTGCCGGGTCACGGCTTCACCGTGCATGCCTGCGTGCTGCGGCCGGCGAGCCGCGGGCACATCACGCTGCGCTCGAGCCGCCCCGACGATAGCCCGCGCATTCAGGCGAATTACCTGAGCGAGGGCGCCGATCTGGACGTTCTGCTGGAAGGCATCCGCCTGTCACGCGAGATCATCGCCTCGCAGCCGTTTGCGCCTTTTCGCGGGCCCGAGGTTTTTCCGGGCGAGGCTGTGCGGACGCGGCCGGAGCTGGTGGAAATGGTCCGCCGCAAGGCGGAGACGATCTATCATCCCGCGGGCACCTGCCGCATGGGACGGGATGCGGCGGCGGTGGTCGACCCGGAGCTGCGCGTGCGCGGCGTGGAGGGTGTGCGTGTCGTCGACGCCTCAGTCATGCCGCGCCTCATCGGCGGCAACACCAATGCCCCGACCGTCATGATCGCCGAGCGCGCCGCGCAGCAGCTGCTCGGCGGCGCCTGAGCGCCGCGGCTCAAGCGGGCCGCGAGGGTGCGGTCAGCGTTTCTGCCCCAGGAGACTGAAGGCGTGCGTCCAGTGGTCGTTGCGGAAACCGTAGGTCACCCAGAGCATCGCCAGGGCCTCGAGCAGCCGGCTCGCAGTGATCGGGCCGACGTCGATCGGTGTGCGCCAGCCAAAGCCCTCGAGAAGCTCCGCCACGCGTTGCTTGGCTGCCTCGTCGTTGCCGGCGATCAGCATGTCGGGGGTCCCGTCCGGCAGCCGCGGGTGCACCATGTGCGTGGCGGTGACGATGTTGAATGCCTTGACCACCTGCGAGCGCGGCAGCAGCCGCTGCACGAGCTCTCCCGCGGAGTCGGTCGAGCTGATGTCGAGCTTGGGCACGTCCCCGGAGAAGTCGAGCGGATTGCTCGGGTCGATGACGAGCTTCCCGGCCAGGTTGTCGGGTCCCGCGGTGAAAATGGCCGCCTCGAGTCCGCTCCAGGGAACCGCCAGCACTGCGATGCTGCCGGCGCCGGCGGCCTCGGCGAAGGAGGCGGCGCGCGAGCCGGGTACGGCTTCGAGCGCCGCACGGGTCTTCTCGCCTTGCACGTCGCGCGTACCGAAGATCACCTGATAGCCGAGCTCGGCGAAGCCTTTGGCGAGCGCCGTGCCGACCACACCGTTACCCAGGATTGCGACGCTCTTTCCGGCTTGGCTGGTGGGACTCATGGGCGGATCCTCGGGGTGTTGGGGACCGAGTGGATCATCTTGGGCCGCTCCCACGCCAATGTGAAGGGTCCCTGAGGCGCCTATGCCCTGGTTCGAGCCGCTGTTGCTCGCGGTCCTGAAGCGCGAATACCGCGCCTCGATGCGCTTCGGGTCGGCGCCGCTGCAACCCCCGCCGCCAGCTGTAGCTCGACCGTTGCAGCTCTATGTGCACGTCCCCTTCTGCGAGTCGCTCTGCCCCTTCTGCTCCTTTCACCGCGTGCAGTTCCGCGAGGAGAAGGCGGCGCCCTATTTTGAGGCGCTGCGGGCGGAAATTCGCTCCTATCACGCACGCGGCTTCAGTTTCACCGACGTGTACGTCGGGGGCGGCACGCCCACGATCGCACCCTCGGAGCTCGGCGCGACGCTCGCGCTGATCCGCTCCCTGTGGCCGGTTCGCACGGTCTCGGTGGAGACCAACCCCAACCACCTGCGCGAGCCGGTGCTCGCGGCGCTCGTGGCTGCGGGTGTCGGCCGGCTGTCGGTCGGGGTGCAGAGCTTCGACGACGAGCTGCTGCGGCAGATGCAGCGTTACGGCCCTTATGGCAGCGGCGCGCAGATTCGCGAGCGCCTGGCAGCCGCGCGCGGACGCTTCGCGACGCTCAATGTCGACATGATCTTCAATCTCCCCAACCAAACGCACGCCATGCTCGAGCGGGATCTCGCGACGCTCCTCGAGCTCGATGTCGACCAGATATCGTTCTATCCCCTCATGACGGCGAGCAGCGCGCGGCACCGGATGGACCGGACGCTCGGGCGCGTGGACTCCGGCCGCCGCCATGAGTTCTATCAGCGCATTCTCGCGGCGCTGCGCCCACGGTACCGCGCATCCTCCGCGTGGTGCTTCACCCGCGCGCGACAGGCCGCGGACGCCGCGCTGATCGACGAGTACATCGTCGACCACGACGAATTCATCGGCGTCGGCAGCGGCGCCTTCAGCTATCTCGACGGACACCTCTACGCCACCACCTTCTCGCTCAATCAGTATCGCCGCCTCATCGCCGCAGGTGGCAGCGCCATCACCCAGAGCAAGCGCCTCACGGTGAAGGAGCACATGCGCTACGACTTCCTGGTGCGACTCTTCGGACTGTCGCTCCCCTACGCCGACGTCGAGCGCCGGTACGGGCATGCGTTCTGGCTGCGCATGGCGCCGGAGCTGGCCGCGATGCGGCTGCTCGGCGCCATTCGTTTCATGCCGGGCCGTCTCGAGCTCACCGACACCGGCATGTACTGCTGGCTGCTGATGATGGCCGAGTTCTTCAACGCGGTGAACGAGTTCCGCGACGAGATGCGGCTGCACATCCGCGCCGAGCTCGAGGAGCTGCCGCGGTTGCCGGCGCGTCAGGCGCGATCTTCCTGAGCCTCGGCAAGCCCGCCGCGGCCGCCGCGTACCGCGCGCAGCCGTGCGAAGTCCTCCTGGTCCAGGCCGTCGAGCAGCTCCTCGAGAAGCCGTACGGCCGCATCGATCTCGGGCAGCAGTATGTTCTCGAGGGCGCGCGTGCGCCGCTCGGTGCGTACGTACTCGCGCACCAGCCGCCGGAGCGTGAGCTCA